>JBKJPN010000178.1:0-15351 GCA_046595125.1 Ferruginibacter sp. | reverse complement strand
GAGTACTATGATGCACTTTATTTCGGTCAAAAGTTATCAGAGCTTTCACATGATTTCTGTTACAATGTACCATCAGAATATAGTGAATCTCCGTTTGCTTATGAACTTAGCACTGCCGACATGGAAAAATTGGCAGAAATAATGTTTTACCTGATAAGAGGCATTGTGCTCGATTCTGAAACAACAAATGTTATGGAAAAATATTGGGACGATAAGGAAGAGTTCTGGGCACAATACTGCAACGATGAAATTGTGCCAGTTTGCCAGGGGCTCTTGCACATTATGGAAAATAATTTAAACGAATAATTACACATTTACAACAACCATTAAACTAAAAAAAAATGAACATCAAAAACTACACATCCACAGTCGAAGCCTCAAAGTCAATGTCAAAAATTGAAGAACTGCTTGTAGAGATCGGAGCCAACAACATCAATAAGCAGTATGTAGAGAAAATCTGTACCGGCATCACTTTCTTGTTATTCGACCAGCAACTGCAACAAACCTTGCCATTTCATCTCAAAGCACAGGTGCAGGAATGCTTCACCATTCTTTGGCAGGATGTAAAGCGCCCCCGGCCAGAAACCCGGGCTGCAATTCAGCAGCAGGCCAGCCGTACCGCCTGGAAAATCCTTTCCGACTGGACAGAAGTACAGTGTTCCATGATCCTGCTTGGCCAGGCAAAGCCATTACAGATGTTTTTACCCTTTATGTACGACATGAAAACCCATGAAACGTTGTTTGATAAAGTGTGCAGTGGGAAAGTAAAATTATTAACAAACAATTAAATTTCTTAGATTTGGTTTCTACTAAAACTTGTAGCTGGATAAAAATTTCCATATCTGTATAAATGGCAATAAAGAAATGATTGAAAAAGGAGTTGAAAAAGACGGCAGAAAATACTACAAGACCTTCTACGAAAACGAAAGCTAAATAATGCCTCTTCCCATAAACATAAACGACCTCATCAACGGTACCACTGTAGAGTGGGAACGTATCGAATTTAAAGAAGGTTGGAATGATTTGAATATACTGCATACCATTTGTGCATTTGCCAATGATTTCAGTAACCTGGGCGGAGGTTATGTAATTATAGGAGTTGCGGAGAAAGATGGCAAACCGATTCTGCCACCCAAAGGTTTAACAGCAGAGCAGGCAGATAAAATTCAAAAGGACTTACTCAATCTTTGTAAGCAAAGGTTAAAGCCTGATTATACACCCATAGTTGAACCGGTTACTTTTCAAGACAAGCTTATCTTGATTATTTGGTGTCCCGGTGGCCAGGAACGACCTTATGAAGCACCGGAAAATTTTGCAAAAGAAGTTGCCGTAGCAAAACATTATTACATCCGTAAGTTCAGCAATACAGTAAAGCCTAACAAAACAGAGAAAGAAGAATTACTTCGCTTTGCCGCAGTTCCGTATGATGACAGGGTGAATCATAAATACAGTCTCAATGATTTGTCACAGGGCTTGGTTCGCTCATTTCTGCAGGAAATAAAAAGTAAGCTGTTTGATGAATTTGATAAACTCACTTTTGCAGATGTTTGTAAGCAGATGAATTTAGTAGAAGGTCCGCCTGAATACATCAAGCCAAAGAATTTTTCTTTAATGTTTTTCAATCCAAATCCTGAAAGGGTTTTTCCAAAATCTCAAATTGAAATAGTAAGTTTTCAAACAAATATTGCCGATAAAAATTTTACCGAAACCAATTTAGAAGGCCCTGTACACAGTCAGTTAAAAGATGCCTTACGTTACATCAAATCACAGGTGATAAAAGAAAAAGTTGAAAAAGTTTCTTACCAGGCTGAGGCTATTCGGTTTTTTAATTTTCCCTATGAAGCCATTGAAGAAGCCCTTGCCAATGCTGTGTATCACAGAAGCTATGAGATTACAGAGCCGGTTGAGATCCGCATTCATCCAAACAGGATTCATATTATCAGTTATCCGGGTCCGGATGCTTCCATCAAAATGGAGGAACTGCAAAATGGAAGGGTTGTTACTAGGCGTTATTTAAACCGGCAGATTGGTAACATATTGAAAGAACTGAAACTTACCGAAGGTAAATGCACCGGCATACCAACTATTTTAAAAGCAATGAAAAATAATGGGTCGCCGAAACCATTATTTGAAACGGATGAATTACGGCAATCATTAAAAGTATCTTTCTTTGTGCATCCTGCATTTGAAAAAATCAACTTTACTGATTTAAACCTTACACCAACAGCACAAAAGATTTTAGAAATATGTATTGGTGAACAATTATCGGCTTCTGAAATTGCTGGTAAATTAAAAGTTCAGGCCAGCTCTGGTGGATTTAGAAAAGCTATTTCGCAGTTATTGAAAGGTGGATTAATAGCATACACTTTGCCTGATACACCCAGGAGCCGCCTGCAGAAATACACACTAACCAATAAAGGCGAACAATACTTTGGCAAGGAAGACGATGATATGCCTTTTTAGCAACCTCAGCAGGCATGAGTCAGGTTGCTTTCAGCAACTTCAAACCATTGATTTTCATATACTTTGTAATCTATCGGCTTTAAAAACAGGATAGAGTGAAGGATAGAGTTACCCGGTATAAATGTCCTTAAATGTCCGGAAATCTGGCAGCGATAAAAAAGCGCTCAGTACAGAAACAGTACGGAATCAGCCCTTCAGGTCGCCTTACTCATTGCTGCAGCTTCGATCCTCAGCCTTGCACTTCCGTAGGCCACCTAGCGGCTATTATCATAGGTTTCCAATTGCCACACCCGGCAGTACTTGCCCGGTCGCAGCGGCGGCACAGCCGGCCGTCTGCGCCCAGCCAAGAACTGCCCAAGCTAACGCACCTGGCTACACTTTAATTTTTTAATTTCGATTGATTTCAACTTTCTTCTCCTTAACCATTATGAGAGACATTTTCGTCCTGTAAAAAAACAAATACTACACAAAGTTAGCCATTGGCACTCCCACACAAAACCCACCCGGACGCATCCAATTTTTTTTAGCCATAAACACAGCCCCAACACACAGCCCCAACATTTAAGCTAAAAAAATTTGGAGTGCGCCGATGCCCAATGGCTGATACAGTTCTGTATTTATATTTTTTCATTTATTAAATCTTATGTTATGTATCAGTTATGGTGTTCATCTACCAATTGTAAAGTTTGGCGTTCAGCCAATGGTTGGTATGCTTATGTAGTTAATGGTGTGCTTGTTGGCAAGGTTCGTTATCCTGCTCCTGGTTCTAAGCGTTGGTTAGCAATGCTCCCTTAGTTATTGGCCCGCCAGCTGGCGGGCTTTTTTTTTATCTTTAAATTTCAAAATCATGTTTCAGTTAATTGGTTCTTATGTTCCCTGGTCATTAGGCCTTCCGGTTATTACTACAGTTTATTTTATTCCTTCATCTGGTCAGTATCTTCACATCAGTAGTAAGCAAATTTTCATTAGTAATTCATCTGGTATTTATAAAAGTCCCTTTTAGGGGCTTTTATTGTTTTTCCAGGAATAGTTGATTACCGTACTGCAGATTTATAAAATAAACCGCAAAACGATATCAATTTTTTATACGAATCCTTTCTCGAAGGTAAAAAAATATTTCATCTAATTCAACCAGATCATTTCGATGAATTGAAATTGCAACTTACAGACCAGATCATGCAGGAAGCATTAAAAGCAAGAATCAACCAGGTTTCCGGTACAAATAACCATTCCCTGAATCAATTATGGCAGGCCTACATTTCCAGTAAGCCTAACGATCAGCTTTTACAACCCATAACTCATAACTCATATTTTATCACTCATCAATCTCCGTTCATCATGATCTCAATAAACATTACACAGTTCTTCCGGTATACCAACAGGCAATTGTATATTTTCTCCGGAAAAAAAGCCAATCAAGCTGGCGAATAATTATTCCTCGCAGTGATTTTGAGGAAGAACAAGATCTGCTGCAGGTAATGATTGATTTCCTTAATGCTGCTTATGCCGGCCAGTTGCTGGCCCAGGCAGTCGATAATTTCGGTTACTTTGTTCCTTGTCCGCAAACTAACATCCCGTTTTCTTTTCACCTTACAATTACCAACATAGAAAAATTTACAGATGTTCTCCACGATATTATTCAGGCTTATGATTTCCATCGAAATGAGGTGAGGAATATTGATTTTCAGGTAGAAGCTTCTCAATTTTTAAACTACGCTTATGATGAGGATTACGAATGCCATACCTGGGGGTTGCTGCATATTTCAAATAAATTACTGGCCAATTCAGGTTAGTCTGAGTGCCAATAGATACTGTGTAAAAAAATCACTAACAGTATTAAATTTTGTTGCAATTTATCTCAGTTGTAATTTGGCTAACGCCAACTAAACTGTAATGACCCTTATTCCCCGACATAGCCTTTCCAAAAGCACTTTTATGTACGGATGCCAATGCCCAAAAAAGGCCGTGGCTGAATAAATTTATGCCCGAGGTAAGGGATGAAATGGACGAAACCCAACAGGCCATTTTCCAATCCGGAACCGATGTGGGCTTGCTGGCCAGGGATCTTTTCCCCGGAGGCGTAGATGCCAGCCCAGTTGACTATTTTCATTACCAGCAATCCGTAGCGGATACCCAAAAATATATACAGGAAGGCCAGAAGGTTATTTATGAAGCAGCTTTTCAGTTCAACGGATTGCTATGTGCGGTGGATATATTGGCAAAAAAGAATGGTAAATGGTATGCTTTTGAAGTAAAAAGTACAACCAGCGTAAAGCCACCGATGCTGCAGGATGCAGCTTTCCAACACTATGTAATTACAAATGCCGGTATAGCCTTGCAGGATTTATATATCGTCCATTTGAATAACCAGTATATACGGCAAGGTGCGCTGGAACTGAAGAAACTGTTCAAAGCTGAATCTGTACGTAAGAAAGTATTACAACTTCAAGCTTTTATTATTTCAAAGGAAGCCGGACTGAAAGCATTACTGAAAAATAAGGATATCCCCTTGATTGAAGTGGGAGACCGGTGCAGCAATCCATATCCCTGCGATTTTTATGGATTCTGCAGCAAAGGCCTCGTTGAAGAGGAGCCAGATTATGGAGAAGTCTATATTAACAAAGAGGCGATTGCTGAATTTTTAGGCCAGTTGAAAATATCCACTTTACCATATTGATTTTGAAAGCTGGATGACAGCTATACCGGAATACGACGGCCACTGGCCATACCGGTAGGTTTGAACTTTTCTGAATGTAAACGGAATCGCTACCTTTCAAAAGCATTTGTAGCTGGTTTGAGAAAATAAACGAAGAAAAATGTTACTGCCAAACAAAAGCTTAAGGCGACTAATACATCTGCAACAAATCATCTAACAAAAACTCCCCCGATTATATTCTAACCAATTCTTAATCTGTTTCTAATCTTCTGCTAATAACGTGGTTTTATATTGCATTATACTTTAGCGTAAACGCTGAGATGTTTGTTTTAGGTATCTGTTAAAGTCGTCTGTGAAAAGCTAATAGAATTCATAGCAATGATTAAATATAAAAGCAGGACTGTGAAACTTTTTTTCAGATATCAACTGTTTAAAATATTTGACATATTAAAAAGGTTATCATGAATACGCTCCGATTATCAGACCCGGCCCTTATCAATTATGCTGATGATTACTGTAATGTCAAGGAAGCAGGACAGATGGGTGAAATGAATATGACAGAATCAAAATGGTTTATTGAATGGGATATTAATTCCATAATAGATTATATCATTGGTACCCATCATCAATATGCCAAAGAAAATGCTGTAATAATTTATGACCTTACTCAAAAAGTGCTTTATCGGCACAACGAAAATCATCCTGAATTAACAAAACTTGCTGCGGAACTCTTTCTCTTTCTTCAGGGGTTACTAAATTATTTAAAGAAAGAAGAAGAGGTTTTATTTCCGGATATCAAGCAGTTAATTAAAAATAAAATTTCATCGGCAAAAGCCAGCAATACTGTTTTAGGCTTTATAAGGGATTCTGTAATGGCAATACGGAAGGAACACCAGGCTACAGGAAAGGACTTGAAGCGGTTCCGTAAGCTTACCAATGACTATATGCCACCGGCAGATGCATGTTACGCTTACAAAAACTTATTTGAAAAAATGAGAGCTTTTGAAAATGAACTGCTCCTGTATGCTTACCTCGAAAATAATATTTTATTACCCAAGATATCAGCATTGATGGAAAATACAGACTGATATGAAACTTATCTCTTAACGCCTTTAATATGTTTAGTTTAAATTTTATGATGCACGGTTTAAATGATGAATAAGATTATGGACCATAGTAAAAGCAAAGCCATGTCAGTACAGTCTTTTATTGAAGAGCCCGTAAAAGTCGTTAGCTTTAATAAAGGGGAGATAATTTACAACGAAGGCTCAACTGCCCGTTTTTTTTATGAGATAAAGACCGGAGAGGTTAAGATTGTAAACAGTAATGATGAGGGTAATGATTTTATACAGGCTGTTTATAAAATGGGCGGAATCTTTGGCGCTCATTTATTATTCTGCGATAAACCCTATCCTGCATCGGCTTTTGCACATACTGATTGCGAATTATACAGCCTGCCAAAAGAGATGTTTTTTGACCTGCTTAAAAAGAATTATGATTTTCATTTTAGCATTACAAATAAGCTATGCGAACAATTGATGTTTAAAGCTATGATGCTGCGGGAAGTTGCCAATGAAAAGGCGGAGCATTGTTTGCTCACACTCATACACTATTTAATGGATCAAAAAAAGGTAGTTGATGGTACATTGGATATTACCAAAAAACAATTGGCAGATATGACCGGCTTACGGGTAGAAACTGTTATCCGCACTATGAAAAATATTGAAGAAAAGGGATTGATTAAAACGGGAAGGGGACATATTGTATGTAACCTTGAAAATAAAGCTCATTCGACCCAGTACTAAATATCTGGATGTGGCCATTATTTTTTCTTGTACAACATGCATTATAAAGTTTCCCTTTTATCCGAAGTAAACTTGTGTTTTAAACTTATCGATCATGAAAAACGCCAGCACTTTTATCTGCACCTTCTATAATAATAAAATCGGGATTAATTTTTGTTTTTATCATTGCTTGCGTAGACGGGGCGCTTTTTTCGGATGCTTAAAAGATTCGCTGAAATAAATAAAATGATACCGTATAAATATTTCTCACTGCATAAAGATTTACTTTATCACATGCTGAATAATGGGGTTAACGAAGTAAAGTAAATTAATCTTTACTTAGTAGAAGACTAAAAACTCTTCTATTGGAAATATTACTATCTTTGCTTTGAAATTTAACTTATGGTATCGAAAACCTGTGAGTATGCAATAAAGGCCATGCTTTTTATAGCTCAAAAAACGATGAGTAAAAATAAAGTGGGGGTAAAGCTGGTTGCCAAAGCGATTGGTTCACCTGAGCCTTTTATTGCAAAAATATTGCAAGACCTGGGAAAGAAAGGATTGGTATTATCTGCCAAAGGCCCAAATGGTGGGTTTTACCTGGATAAAGCAGGATTGAAAAATAGCCTGGCAGATGTGGTCATTGCCATTGACGGCGATAAACTGTTTACCGGTTGTGGCTTAGGGCTGAAAGAGTGCTCGTCAAAAATGCCCTGTCCCATTCATGATGAGTTTGTGGCGGTACGGAAACAAATAAAAGATATGATGCGTTCAGCTATACTTGGAGACTATCATCATGCATTGGAATTAAAAGAAAAATATTTGACCCGATAGTTTTTAAACAAAGCAAAAACATAAAACGATTTAAATTATTTTTTATATGCAAGTTCAACAAAAAAGTGCCTGGTTGAAGTGGATGTTCTTTTTAGCGGAGGGTTGTTTACCCCTCACCGTTTTGGCCCAAACCAAAACTGCAGGCATTGTAACTTCATCAAACGACACAGCCCTCTTTGCTTTATTAGTTACGTTATTGGTGATTGTTCTTGGTGCAGTACTTTATCTTTCTTTTGAAACTAAAGGGCTTCTTTCAAAATCCAGAGATAAAAAAAAGGAAGGCGATCATCAACACTTTCAAAAATATCTTGCTAATATGGATAGTAACCAGATTGAAAAAATAATTGAGCTTAAACAAAAACAGGAAGGTATAAGAAAAAGGAATGGAGATTCAGGCGGTTTAAAAACAGTTTTAATAATTGTTGCAACAATATTGGCATCTTTTTTTCCAGGGCATTCAGTATTGGCACAAGATGGTGGAACTAAAGCTGCTTTATTCAGCGAAGGTGGTATTCTTATTACTATTACCTTAATTATGATACCCATATTGGCGGCCATTGGGCTGATGGTGGTAAAATTATCCAGCTTGCTCAGGAAGCAGCGCAACAGGCTGGATATTGAAGAAGCAACGCAATTTGCTGAGTACCTTTCTACATTAACAGCAGAAGAGGCCACTGCGGCATTAGCAAAGAGAAAAGTGGCACTTGATTATAATCTTACAAATAGTGAATTATCGGGGCAGCAGCAACCGGAAGATAAAAAAGGATTACTGGGAAATATAGAAACCGATGGTTATTTGAATTTTATAGCCAGGAAAAAGAAAGCGCAGAAACGTCCCAATATAGACCCGCAATTAACGAAACTTATTTTATGGTACATCGGATGCGCAGCGTTTTGGTTATTGTTTGGTACCACTATTGGTGAGTATATAGGTATTAAGTTTGTGGCACCGGATGTGGACCATGTAAGCTGGCTGAGTTTTGGCCGTCTCCGTCCGGTACATACCAATGCTGTATTCTGGGGCTGGGCATCGTTGGGCATGCTTGGTTTGGGTTATTATATTGTGCCCATGGTAAGCAATGCTCCACTGGCAAGTATCAAAAGAGGATGGTATGCGCTTTTTCTTATCAATGCCGCAGTTATTTTAGGCACTCTTGCTTTAATGGCAGGCATCAATAATGGTGGAGGTGAATACCGGGAATATATCTGGCCCATTATGGCGTTGTTTGGCATCGGACTAATTCTCACCCTCATAAATTTTATTAAAACGATTGCGAAAAGAACTACAAAAGAAATTTATATTTCAAACTGGTATATCGTTGCGGCTATCATGTTTGCATTAACCATAACGGTTGTAGCGTATGTACCTGCCTGGCAGGATGGTTTGGGAGAAACGATTATTCAGGGTTATTACATGCACCAGGGTGTGGGTATGTGGTTCATGCTTTTTACATTGGGCATTGTTTATTACATGCTGCCGCAGCAATTAAACAGGCCTATTTATTCTTACAGTCTCGGCATATTGGCGTTCTGGACGCAGATTTTATTTTATACATTAATAGGTACGCACCACTTTGTTTTCAGTTCCATTCCCTGGTGGTTACAAACGGTGGCTATTGTAGGCAGTGTGGGAATGATCATACCGGTAGTAGCCGGCACTACTAACTTTGTTATGACATTTAAAGGCGCCTGGCATAAAATTTCGGATAGTTACACCTTGCCTTTTTTCCTGGTAGGAATTATTTTTTATTTTACCGGCTCCATGCAGGGAACCGCTGAAGCATTTCGTTCTACAAACCTATACTGGCATTTTACTGATTTTACTGTAGCTCACTCACACCTTACCATGTATGGTATTATTTGTTTTTTCTTGTGGGCAGGTATGTATGCAGTTGTACCCAGACTTACCGGAAAAGAAGCGCCGCAAATTACGGTAGGTGCACATTTCTGGCTTGCATTAATTGGCCTTTTATTTTATACAATACCCTTAATGATTGGCAGCACACTGAGAGGACAAATGTGGATTGCAGGGAAACCATTTATTGATTCGGTGGTGCACATGGCGCCTTATTGGTTGTGGCGGGCCATTGGTGGCAGCCTGATGTGGCTGTCGCATATTTTCTTTGCCTATAATTTTTATAAGATGATAGCTAAAGACGAAAGGGTAGATGTGAAAAATACAGCTATAGAAAAATTAGAACAACAAATACCTGCTATTGATAAAATTGTTTAATCATTTATTATAAAATAAAAATGGAATTTTTTAATAATCATAAAAAGCTTTTCTGGACTGCGTTCCTTTTTTTTGCGGGGTTAACGGTGCTGGTTGCTATTCTGCCTGCATTAAATAACCAAAAAAATAATAAACCATTACCGGGTGCAGAGCCGCTGAGTGCGGAAGCCATAAAAGGTAAAAATATTTATATAGCTAATGGTTGTGTAGCCTGTCATACACAACAGGTACGAAATATAGATATGGATAAAGTATGGGGAACAAGGCCCGGCATAGCAGCAGATTATGCAGGGATACACCGTACAGATACCTGGCGCAATACCGCAACCTTGATGGGAACAGAACGCACAGGACCCGACCTTACCGACATTGGTAACCGGCAGCCGAGTAAGGATTGGAACCTGGTGCATTTATTTAATCCAAGAACGGTGGTTAAAGAATCCATCATGCCGGCTTATCCCTGGTTATTTACAATAAAAAAAGAAGCAGCAAAAGGCGATGTGGTGGTTAATGTTCCTAAAGAATATATGAACGGAAGAGAGGGAAAAGTGGTTGCAACAAATGATGCACTTTACCTGGTTGCCTACCTGCAATCACTAAAACAAACCAAACTGCCTGAAGGTAAAACTGCTCCCGGTTTTTTATATAAAAGAGAAGAGAAAAAAGTAGGAGCAAATACAACAGCAACTGCTCCCGACGGTGCCGCACTTTATACTGTTAATTGCCAAAGTTGCCACCAGGCAAATGGTGAAGGATTGCCCGGTGCTTTTCCACCATTGAAAGGAAGCCCGGTAGTAACCGGCGATAACCTTGAATTGTATGTAGGTATCATTATGAATGGTTATGATGCCCGCGTTGATTATGGCATAATGGCGGCGGTTGGTACCAATGCAAACTTTACCGCTGCAGATGTAACGGCAATCATAAATCATGAGCGGACTTCCTGGGGAAATAATGCCAAACTGGTAACAGAAGAAGAAATAAAAAAGATTATGGATTTTGTAAAGCTGCAGGCGCCAGCGCAGTAACAGAATAAATTAAATTAGTAGACAATGAAAAAAATAATGCTGATTTTTTCAATGCTTATTACAGCTATAGCAGCCATTGCCTGCCCTACCTGCGAGATAGCTCAGCCGCAGTATCTGAAAGGAATTAGCCATGGCTCCGGGCCACAAAGTCAATGGGACCTGGTTATTATTTCGGTAACAGCCGTTATTGTTTTGGCTACACTTTTCTTTTCAATAAAATTTTTGGTAAAGCCAGGAGAAAAATCGGTAACACACATTAAACGTTTCATTTTAAATAATGAATAATATGTCAGATAAAAGTAAAATAATTGTTTTTATAGATGATGAAGAACAGCCCATTGCTGCTTTTACTTCGCCTGTAAATTTTGAACTGGATACCCGCAAACTGGTGGATGGAAAGCATACACTTAAGATTGTAAGCAAAGACCCTACTGGTAAAGAAGGCATCAGGTTCATTCCCTTTGAAGTAAGAAACGGTCCCGCCATTGGGGTGGAAGGAATAACAGAAAATGCAGTAGTGGATGGGGTGCTCCCATTAATGATTAACGCCTACGGCAAAGGCGATCAGAAAGTTTTTTTAATAGAAGGAAGCGAAACACCTAAGAGCATTCCTTCCTGGGTATGGATACTGATCATCGGCATAGGGGCATGGGCTTTTTATTATTTGGTCAGTAATTTTTCATTAAAACCTTAAGTTGATGCAAAAGGATATTCTCAATATAGAAGATATAAAATTATTGGTTGATAGCTTTTACGATAAAGTGAAAGCTGACAAATTACTCGGGCCGGTTTTTAATGAACGAATAAAAGACAGGTGGCCCGAACACCTTGAGAAAATGTACCGCTTCTGGCAAACAGTTTTGCTGGGAGATCATACTTATTATGGAAGCCCGTTTCCACCACATGCACAATTGCCCGTAAGCCATGAACATTTTGTAAAATGGATGGAATTGTTCACCGCAACAGCAGATGATTTATTTGCCGGCGCAAAAGCAGCAGAAGCAAAATGGCGGGCAGCGAAAATGGCAGAAATGTTTGAGATTAAAATAGAGCATTACCGAAAAGTGGGCATTAAAAATCTTGTGTAAACAAGGATATGTTTTGAAATGAATGAAGAAAGAGAAGAAATAGTTTTTACCATTTTTTATAACAAGGAAAATCAGGTGGTGAAAACATACAGGAATGAATACCGGAATCTGATGGCTTTGTTAAAGGATAGAATATATCCTGAATTTTTTGGGGAATGTGGCGGAATGGGCAGGTGTGGTACCTGCCTTATTAATATAACGGGCCTCTCAGACAATTTGAGGGATTCGTATAGAAACGAACAAAGCACCTTATCTAAAATGGGGATATCAGATCCGGCAGTAAGATTATCCTGCCAGGTGCAAATTGATGATGATTTAAACGATACAGTCGTTGAGGTTTTGGATGATGAATATTATTGTTAAAAATTGCAGTGAATGCGGAAGGAAGATTAATACCAATAATAAATACTCATTGATAATCTCTTATTTTTTGTCCATGATTTACGTTTTTGGGGGGTAAACCTATTTTAGGACAGGGCATATTACCAAATAACAATTGGCAGATATAACTGGCTTACGGGTAGAGACTGTTATTCGTGTTTTGAAAACTATAGAGGATAAAGGATTAATAAAAGCAAGCAGGAAGAATATTGTCCGTAACCTTCGGAATATTACCTGCAAGCATTGATCATGGGTTTAAAACAAATGACTGCGCCATATAAACGGCTGGATGAAGCCATCGCCTTAATTAAATAAATGAGATTTACTTTCTTTAAATAACTTTCCCGATTTTCAGCATAATTTTTCTTCATTATTAATTGCCAATTAAGAAAATTATTTCATAATTCTTTCTTGTATGACATACATCATAATGCAATATTTTTTTACCGGGTAAATTTGAGTATTAAAATTTATCAATCATGAGAACATTATCAACAAGTGCACATTCTACGTATGACAGTGTGCATCTTCACGAACATCACAGCATATTAATTGCTTTAGAAAACTGGATTAAAGAGCAGGAGCCAGCTTGGGAATATTACCGCTTCGGTATTGGTGCTGCAGGTATATTTGTGCAGGTTACTTTTGCAGGACTGATGATAGCAACCCTTGGTATGGCAGGTGCTTCTCCCTGGGTTTACGGTATTGGGATTTTCTTAGCATTTGCATCCAACAGTACAGTCTTTGCTCAATCTCCCATGCGTATTGTGTTAGGATTATTTGTTCTTAGCATTATTACGAATTTGTTGCTGACTTTATTTTACGGCATACCAATACTGTTAAGTTAACTATAAGGTTGAGTCTTACAGGTTCCCCAAATATCAGGTACAATCATTTACAGTTAATTCATGCAATAGAATAATGGGAAACGTATTTGGCCTGCTAACAGGTTGTTAATCTTCATGTGTTCATTTAAATTCTAATCAGTTCTTAATCCTCTTCTAATGCCTTGCTAATAGCAAGGCTTTATATTGTACTGGCATTTTTGATTAACAAGTTTACATTCTTAAGATATTTATTAAAGCCCTTTGCAAAAAGGCAAAGCGGTTGAGAAAAATAAAAACATCTTCATTAAAAAAATAAAAAAAAGGGTATGAAACATTTTGCTATTGGCGTTGACCTTGGAGGGACAAAAATTGAAATTGCAATTGTAGATGAAGATGGATGTATACAGGATAAGCAACGGTTTCCCACTAATAGCCATGGCGGATATAATATGGTACTTGATAGTATTACTGATGCCATCAAAGATATATGCCGGCAAAATAATAAATTAAAACCCCTTGCTGTTGGTATTGGGGTTGCGGGGCAAATTGAAAAAGAAACAGGCATTGTAAAATATGCACCTAACCTCGAATGGCATAATGTTGGTTTGCAAGAAGACCTCAGAAAAAAACTAAGCATCCCTGTATCTGTTTGTAACGATGTAAAAGCTGCAACAATTGGAGAATGGCTGTACGGTGCAGGAAAGGATTGCGACAACCTGGTTTGTGTGTTCGTAGGAACAGGAATTGGAGGCGGCATTGTAAGCGATGGAAATATGCTGGAAGGAAGTAATAATACCGCTGGCGAAATTGGCCATATGACAATTGACCTTCACGGTCCTCTTTGCCATTGCGGTAACAGGGGTTGTTTTGAAGCTTTAGCAAGTGGATGGGCAATAGAACGGGATTTGCAAAAATCAGTTCTTGAAAATAAATCAGCAGGAAAATTATTGCTTGCTATTGCAGAAGATGAAATAAAAAATATAACTGCGAAAATATTAAGTGAGGGCTTAAAAAGAAATGATGAGCTTTCAAAAAAAATATTTGATGAACTCTCCCTTGCTTTAATAGCAGGGAGCGTATCGGTTGTAAATGCATTTGGCCCCGCACGTGTTATTTTTGGTGGAGGCATCATTGAAGGGATGCCGCAACTATTGCCAGTCATAGAAGCCGGGATAAAAAAATATGCGCTGAAGTCTGCAACTTCTTTGCTCGAAATATTACCTGCAAAACTTCACAATGATTCTGGCGTTATCGGCGCTGCGGCGTTTGCCTTTCAACAAAATAAAATTTCTGCAACATGACTATTGAAGAAAAATGTATTGATACCATTCGATGCCTGGCTATGGATGCTGTACAAAAAGCCAATTCAGGGCATCCCGGGACACCTATGGCATTAGCGCCTGCTGCGTATGCTTTATGGATGGAGCATTTACATTTTAATCCTGCAAATCCACATTGGTTTAACAGAGACCGTTTCGTATTATCAAACGGCCATGCTTCCATGTTGCAATATGCCGTGTTGCATTTAACTGGCTACGCCATATCTCTGGACGATATAAAAAAATTCAGGCAATGGAACAGCATTACTCCTGGCCATCCGGAACACGGAATAACGCCCGGAATTGAAACAACAACCGGCCCACTGGGGCAAGGTATTATGACCGCTGTGGGGATGGCGCTTGCAGAAATGCATCTTGCAGCACTGTTTAATAAAGAAGAAAAAATTGTTGATCATCACACTTATGTTTTTTGCAGCGATGGAGATTTAATGGAAGGCGCTTCTCATGAAGCAGCTTCTTTTGCAGGCCATTTAGGACTGGGAAAATTAATTTGTCTGTACGATGATAACCATATAACCATAGAAGGAGATACTGACCTTACTTATTCAGATGATGTATCCAGAAGGTTTGAGGCTTATAACTGGCATGTACAAAACCTTGGTGATAAAAGCAACGATATATCGGCTATATCAAAGGCGTATGAAAATGCAAAAGCTGTTACAGACAAACCTTCTCTAATCATATTAAAAACACATATTGGTTATGGTGCTCCTCATA
>JBKJPN010000089.1:0-5631 GCA_046595125.1 Ferruginibacter sp. | reverse complement strand
TTTTGAATTTTGAATTTTGGATTCCTCAACTAATTCTTCAAACGGCATTTGCCCTGCAGCCTTAATAATCATATCAACATCCAAAGTAAATGTATCTCCTGTATCAACTGGAGAACGCCGCCCACTGCTATCTTCATCACCCAGTTTCATTTTACTGCAAACCAGTTGTTTTACTTTACCATTTTCGCCGATCACTTCTTTTGGAGCAGCCAGCCATATTATTTCGCAGCCATCCAGTTTAGCAATATCCAGTTCTACCTGTGTGCAGGGTTTTTCATTTTCGGTACGGCGGTAAACCATGGCAACCTGTTTTGCACCCAAACGTTTTGCCTGTGTGGCTGCATCAATGGCCGTCATTCCCATTCCAATTACCGCAACCCTGTCGCCAACGGAAACTTTATCAAAACCAGATTCACGTATATCGTAAATGAATTTTATGGCATCTTCTACACCATCTAAATCTTCACCGGGAATTTCAAGTTGCCGGGCCAAACCAACTCCAATGCCTAAATACACCGCATCAAAATCTCTTTGCAAATCAGCCAAAGAAATGTCTTTCCCTAGTTCCTGATTGTATTTAACTTCAATACCACCAATACTCAAAATATAATTCACTTCATCTTCGCAAAACTCAGGTGTAACTTTATAAGCGGCAATACCATAGGTCATCAAGCCACCGCCCTTGCTTTCTTTTTCAAAAATGGTAACATCAATTCCATCTCTCGATAAAACATGGGCACAGCTTAATCCAGCCGGGCCGGCACCAACGATTGCAACTTTTTTGCCGGTCGAAGGTTTCCTTTCAAACAACTGCCAGTTTTTTTTCATGGCAATTTCTGTGGAATATCTTTGAAGCTTTGCTATATGAATGGGAGTTTCTTCCATGAAATTATAAACACAAGCTCCTTCACATAATTTCTCCACTGGACAAACTTTGCTGCAGCCAGCTCCCATAATGTTAGAAACCAAAATGGTATGAGCTGAACCTTTGATATTCTCTGTTGCTATCTGCTTGATGAATTTAGGTACATCAATTCCTGTAGGACAACTTTTCATGCAGGGCGCATCATAACAAAACAAGCAGCGGTTTGCTTCCACCATCGCTGCATCGGCAGTTTCAAACGGCGGATGAATATCGCTGAAATTTTCGACGTATTGATCTGATGATAATCTGTTGTTTTTAATTGACATAATATTTAAAGCCTCACCCCAACCCCTCTCCAGTGGAGAGGGAACTCGAAGCTGGCTCTTTTAGTTTTGAAGTTTTTTTCTATTTCTAAATAACTCTTCGCTAATATCTCCCTAATTCCCCTCCCTACTGGGGAGGATAGGTGGGGCTTTACAATTCCGTCAACTTACCATAAGTCTCCGGTCTTCTGTCTCTAAAAAATTGCCACACACTTCTTACCTCTTCAATCATATCCAAATCAAAATCGGCTATAAGCAATTCATCCTTGTCTTCACTGGCTTGTGAAAAAATTTGTCCACGTGGATCAACAAAATAACTGCTGCCGTAAAACTTGCCGAGGTTCCAAGGCTTCTCTTCACCAACACGATTGATACAACCCATAAAATATCCGTTGGCTGCTGCATGTGCAGGTTGCTCCAGCTTCCATAAATATTGGGAAAGGCCCGCAACAGTTGCTGAAGGATTGTAAACAATCTCGGCGCCATTCAATCCAAGACATCTTGCGCCATCAGGAAAATGACGGTCATAACAAATGTACACCCCCACTTTAGCATATTTTGTCTGAAACACAGGATAGCCAAGGTTTCCGGGCTTAAAGAAAAACTTCTCCCAGAAACCACTGGTATGTGGAATATGATTTTTTCTGTACTTACCTAAGTAAGTTCCATCTGCATCAATCACTGCTGCGGTGTTGTACAAAACGCCGGCTTGTTCTTTTTCATAAATGGGAACGATGATAACCATGTTATATTTTTTGGCATAAGTGGCCATCAGGTCGGTAGTTGGACCGGGAACCGATTCTGCACTTTCGTACCACGCCTTATCCTGGCCCGGGCAGAAATACGGCGTGTTAAAAATTTCCTGTAGGCAAAGAATCTGCACACCTTTTTGCCCGGCTTCCTCAATTAATGGAATGTGTTTTTGCACCATCGCATTTACAATTTCCGGAATGGTTCCTTCGCCTTCTGTTTTTGGAAGTGACATTTGTATCAGTCCCGATTTAATCATTCTTGCCATATATTTCTATTTTATTTTTTTAACCACAAAGACACGAAGGACACAAGGTAACACAAAGGCTTAGTGAATCTTGGTGCCTTTGTGACTTAGTGGTTTACTAAATCTTCGCTTCAACTTTATTTCTTTTAATGTACTTCCCGTTTCCTTTTTCCACCAAACATTTCCCATCATCAATTACAACCTTCCCCCTTAACAATACAGTTTTTGTCTTACCTGTAAGTTTCCAACCTTCATAGCCTGAATAATCAGTGTTCATGTGATGAGTTGAAGCACTGATGGTATGTTCTTTAAGCGGGTCAAACAAAACAATGTCAGCATCCGAGCCTGGAGCTATACAGCCCTTCTGTGGAAACATGCCGAATATTTTTGCTGGATTTGTAGAGAGAACTTCTACAAATTTATTGGCTGTTATTTTTCCCTTTCTTACGCCTTCGCTGTACAATAACTCTACTCTATGTTCAATAGCCGGATGACCATTTGGTATTTTTGAAAAATCATCTTTGCCCATCAGTTTCTGTTCCCACTTAAACGGACAATGATCCGTTGCCACTACCTGTATCAATCCCTGATTGATACCTGCCCATAATGCTTCCTGGTCTTTCTTTTCTCGAAGTGGAGGGCTCATTACCCATTTGGCGCCTTCAAAATTCTGTTCATACAATGAAGCATCTAATAATAAATATTGAATGCAGGTCTCAGCAAATACTTTTTGATTGTGACGGTTATTATCCCGTACGGCGTTCAACGCTCCTTCACAGGTCATGTGTACAATATATCCGGGGCAGCCTGTGTAGCCCGCAATAGAAGCAAATCTTTCTGATGCTTCAGCTTCTGTAATTTCCGGTTGCGATAAATAATGATAAAGCGGGGCAGTATTTCCTTCTTTTAAATTTTTTGCGATTAGGAAATCGATCATATCACCATTAGTTGCATGAACTGTGACCATCCCTCCTCTTTCTTTTACTTCGTTCATCAAACCCACCATCTGTTTATCATCAATCATCAAAGCTCCTTTGTAGGCCATAAATATTTTAAAAGATGTGATGCCTTCTTTTTCAACAAGGTCTACAATTTCTTTGCAGGTATCTTCATTAAAATCGGTAACAGCCATGTGAAAACTGTAATCACCAACGGCATTTCCAGTAGCACGGCCGCTCCAGGCATTATAAGCTTCATATAAAGAATGCCCCTGCGATTGTAAAATAAAATCGATGACGGTTGTGGTACCGCCATGTAATGCCGCACGGGTTCCGGTTTCATAATTATCGCTGCTGAAAGTGCCCATGAAAGGCATCTCTAAATGCACATGTGGATCTATACAACCCGGAAATGCCAGTAAACCCGTTGCATCGATAATTTTATCTGCTTGTATGTCGAGATTTTTTCCAACTGCTGCAATACTTTCGCCCTGGATAAAAATATCGCCTGTATAATTTTCGGATGCACCAATAATATTTGCGTTCTTAATTAATATCGACATTGTCTTCTATTTCTGTTTATCCAAATTTACAATTCCTGCCTTATAATTCCGCATCATCCACATATATACAAAACCGCTTACAAAAAAGCCAACAAACCAAGCGTAATGATACAAATCAGATATCCATACTGGAAAAGCAGTAGCTGAAATCAGCTTAACCTGCAACAAAAACCCGGGTATGTTTGGTGCTATACCAACAAGCAAGGCAATAACGGCTGCCGGATTAAAGCCATTGCTGAATCCGTATTGTCCTTTATGCTGATACAGATCATCAACATTCAATAATTGTTTTCTCACAAAATAATAATCGGCAATCATGATACCTCCAACAGGCCCCAACAAACTAGAATATGCAATCAGCCAGGTAAAAATATATCCGTTTGGATCGGCTATCAGTTTCCATGGAAAAATCAAAATTCCAATTACGCCAGTTATGTAACCTCCTGTTCTGAAATTTATTTTTTTAGGAGAGATGTTAGCAAAATCATTTGCTGGGCTCACAATATTTGCTGCGATGTTGGTTGCCAACGTTGAGATGGCCACCGCAATCATAGCCGCACTCACCAGTAATTTATTTTCAAATTTGCCAGCCAACACTACCGGATCCCAGATGGTTTCGCCGTAAATTATAAACGTGGCAGATGTTACTACCACGCCAATAAAAGCAAATAAAGTCATAGAAGGTGGCAAGCCAATTATTTGTCCATTGATCTGCGCTTTCTGACTTTTTGCATAACGGGTAAAATCGGGGATGTTTAAAGAGAGGGTTGCCCAAAAACCAACCATACCTGTGAGTGCAGGAAAAAAGAACGCCCAAAACGCAGGCCCTTGCAGTTTTGCAGGCTGTGCAAGTATCGGTCCCAAACCATGACCGGCATTGATGGCCCAGAATAATAAAGCCAGCGCAGCAAAGGGTAAAAAGAATGCTTTAAATACTAATAATTTTTTAATGCTTTCAACTCCCATATACACCACCCACATATTCAACAGCCAGAAAAGAAAAAAACAAATGGCGGGCCCGGTCTGTAATCCGAATGAATCAGGAAAGATTTGTGGCAATGTTGCCAATGAAGGTATCCAGAGTTTCATCATTTGGTAAATAGCAAAGCCGCCAATCCATGTTTGAATACCAAACCAACCGCATGCTACAATGGCTCTCAGTATGGCAGGAATATTTGCACCCTTTGTTCCAAAACTTGCTCTGGCAAAAACCGGAAATGGTATTCCATATTTTGCACCTGCATGTCCATTTAAAATCATTGGAATTAAAACAACCGTGTTTCCAATAAATATAGTGATTACAGATTGCCACCAGTTCATGCCGCCTTCAATCAATGAACTGGCCAACATGTATGTAGGTATACATAAGCTCATGCTTATCCATAAAGCAGCATAATTCCAGGTTCCCCAGGTGCGTTTGTTTTGGGGTATGGGCGCAAGGTCTTCGTTGTAAAGAGATGCCTCACCCTCTATCCCTCTCCCGGAGAGAGGGAGGCCCGACTGTTGAATTTCATTCAGCATTTAGAATTAAGCATTTGATCTGATTATTAAAAACTTAGCAGTAAACTCAATGAATTATACTCTATCAAAGTCCCCCACCGGGGGATTTAGGGGGCCGTTTCTTCGTCGGCAATTTTTATCGCTTCGCTGATAATTGCAAGCCCTTCATCAATTTGTTCCTTTGTAATACACAATGGTGGCGCAACAAAAATATAACTCCACCTTACAAAAGTGTACAAGCCCAGTTCTTTTAATTTAGCGGCCACTTTATTCATCACAACCATTTCATCTGGCTTTGCATTGAAGGGAGCCATCGGTTCTTTAGTAGTTCTGTTCTTCACTAATTCAAAACATCCCAATAAACCTGTATTTCTAAAATCACCAATCGAAGGATGTTTCGCCATCATCTCTGCAGCTTTTTCTTCCATGTATTTGCCCATAGCGA
>JBKJPN010000015.1:0-16110 GCA_046595125.1 Ferruginibacter sp. | reverse complement strand
TTATCCCACTCGCTAGCAAAAACACATGTACCTCCTGCACTGTGCATTGCCAAATGAAATCCTCCTATGCCAGCAAATAAATCAATGAATTTAAACTTTCCCTTTATTCTATTCATTTATTCTTCTTTTTTCCGTTAAAAGTTTCATTGTTAAAAAAGTCCTTAAAACTCATCTCCAAACCAGTGCATACAAGCTTCTCCAGTGTTTCAACCGAAACATTTCGCTTTCCATTTTCAACATGATTCATGAATGTGCGGTCTATCTCTGCTTTAAAAGCAACCGCTTCCTGAGTGAGTTCTTTTTCGGTACGTATTTCCTTAATACGTAGGCCGATTTTGGTTTTAATATCCATATGGCAATACTACCCTATGTGACTTAAAGTACATTTGCCTTTAAGTCACGTTTTATAATTGTGCAGAGATATTTTTGGAGGAGATGGACAAGCATTTTTTGCCAAAAAATCGCAGGGGTATTTATTGTAGGCTCTTTTTTACTGCTGGGGTATTATTCATCGGGGTTTCGCTGTGGGTGAAGATTTGGATTTGGGTATTTCGTTGCGAAAACCCCGATGTTTGAATACTGCTGCGCAAGTATGCCACATCCGCTTTAACTTTATGGTATGCCCATTAAGTTTACCTGCTACAACTGGATGCCGCTAATTTAGCAGCATTTGTTATTTTTTCGGTATTATTGAAACCGAATTAACTGAAACAAAATCATTACCACATGAAAAAGTTTGTCTGTCTTGTTTTATTCAGCTTCCTGCTGGCTACAGAAGCCACCGTTGTTGCCCAGACCATGACCCAGCAGGAAAAAGTAGATTATATATGCAGTTACAAATGGTTTTTGCGCCGCTATGAGACTGATGCACAGTATTACACCACGCCCAAGGAATACCAGGGGAGCTACCTAGTTTTTTTACCCCAGGGCAAACTGTATTACCATAAAAAAGGCGAAGATGAAAGCAGCAAAGCCCGCTACGACTGGAAACTGCAGGGCAATGATATTGTATTTACCACCCATGAAAATGAACGGGGTACTTTTAAATTTGAACTCATCGATTTTATTGGTTACAAAGTGTACATTACCCATAAGAGCGGGCCATATAAAGGGGTGAAGTATGTGTGGGAGCAAAGTGAGAAAAGACCGGCAAGCAGCAACGCCGACATTTCAGGTGGCGGATCAACTAACAAATTCGACTTTTCTACCGCTGCCCGTTTTGCCGATTCGGTGAACAAATGGATCAGAACTGCACAGATTGGTTTTGGCGACGGTGATAAACGCTATAGAATTGCTGTAACCGGTAAAACAAGTTTTCAAAACAGTTCGCTGCAGTTTGTTGCAAAAGATGGCCAGTTACAGCTGCGCATGAACATTCCCTTGACTGGCACCTGCGATTACGGTTTAAAAGAAGTGAAGCCAAAGCTGAGCGGACAATATGGATCGGGCCCCGCTTATTTTTATATTGCCTTTAAATACCTCCACGAATGTAATGATATAACGTATCAGAATATTTATGTGTTTTTTAACCGGGAGGTTGATAATGAAAAAGAACGGCAGGCGGCGGTTGAAGCTGCGTTTAAGAAATACTGCCCCCGGTAAGGGATACAGTTTAATGGTCTGCGATTTGTTTATTTTTTCTGCCTGACGCCACATGCACTGGTAGTGAATAAATGACAACACATCGTCTGTCTCAGCGGGGTTTTCGCCAATGTATCTATATATTTAAACGTAAATTTTCTGCGAAACCCCGATGTTTGAACGCTACTACACTAGTATACCCCCACGGCTTTAACTGGAACCATGATGAAGTCATTGTCTTAAAAAGAACTTGCAAAATTGCCACATAAAAAGCTATTTATTCACAGTTTACAAACTCTGGTATCATTGTGGTATATAGGTTGGCATTAACAACCTTAAAATTACCTTTATGAAAAAGATTTTATGTTTTACAGCACTGCTCTCCCTGTTTTTTTTAGGGGCTTGTAAAAAAGACAGCAGCAGCACCGATGGCACGGCCGTAATACGGTACGATTTTACTTCTACAACTGCCGGCAAATTTAACTTTGAAACAGTAGCCGATGGCGCCACGTTTGTAGCATCGCTTACCACCGTTTCGTGGACAAGAACCGTAAACAGTTATAGTGCCAGCGGAACAAAAAATACTTCGTTTACTGTTTTTCCGCCCAATGATTGGGCTAATACCACTAATGTTGCCGATGTTACGTTAAAGATATTTGTAAACAATGTAGAAAAAGCGTCGGGCACCGCACATTTTATTGGTCTTGACCGGCCGAGCGGGATTACAATTTCAACGGCTTATTGAGTGCTGGGGCGGCGGGGTTTTCGCTCAGCCGCCCTACCCTTTAAACTCAATACAAAACTCGGCAAACTCCCCTTCGGTGGAAGTAACTTTTAGATCGCCCTGGTGGGCTTTTATAATATCGTAACTCATGGATAGGCCTAGGCCGGTGCCCTCGCCGGTGGGCTTGGTGGTAAAAAAGGGCTCGTATATTTTATCAATAAATTTTTGCGAAATGCCTAGGCCGTTATCGCGGATGGTAAGCGATACGCCGGCGGCGGTTTTTTGGGTACTGAGGCTTACGGTTGGCTGGTAGTTGGGGACCGCTTGTTTGCTTTTTTTATTTACCGAGTAAAAAGCATTGTTTAACAGGTTAACCAATATGCGGCCTATATCGCCGGGGATGAGTTTTATGAGGGGAAGCTGATCATCGTAAGTTGTTTGCAAGCTGCAGTTAAAAGTTTTGTCTTTTGCCCGGTAACCGTGATAAGCCAGCATAAGATTTTCCTGTGTTAGTTCATTTATATCAGTGGGCTCTAGTTGTCCGCTTTGCTGGCGTGAGTGCAGCAGCATATTTTTTACAATATTATCGGCCCGCTTACCGTGCTGTGCAATTTTGTGCAGATTTTCGGTTATGTCGTTTAGCAAGGGGTTTAATTCCTGTGCCTGTGCTTCGGGTACAGATAGGTTGCCTAATAGTTCTTTCATCTCATCAAGCAGCTCGGCATTTATTTCGGCAAAATTATTTACAAAATTCAACGGGTTTTGTATTTCATGTGCAATGCCGGCGGTTAGCTCACCCAGCGAGGCCATCTTTTCTTTTTGAACGAGCTGCAGCTGGCTGGCCTCTAGCTCGGCGAGGGCGGTTTGCAGGGCTTCTTTTTGCTGCTGCAGCTGTGCCGTACGCTCGGTTACCCGCTGCTCCAGCAGGGCATTTTGTCGGCGGAGTTCGTCCTGCTGCTGCTGCTGTATAGTTTGTAAATCTTTGTGGTACTGCAGCTTTTTTCGTTGGTGCGAAACAAATGCCAGCAAGAAGCTGCCGAAAAGCAGTAACATGGCCGAGATGCCGATGATTACTCTAGACTGAATGCTGATATCTAACAGAACCATAAAGCGCTTTGGTTATAAACAAACAAAAAATGATAAAAACTATGTTATGCACGTTCCACATATTTACCGAAAGCCCGGGATTTACATTTAACAGGGGCAGGTAAAATAAAAACACAAAAAAATTGGTTACTACATACAGGCTAAGTCCGGTTACAATCCAAAAATCGGAACCGCTTATGATAGGTTTTTCATCATTACGCAACTCGGCCAAATAATACTGCATACAATAGATAAGTAAAAGGTACGCCTCTGCGGCCAATAAATTACCACTGAGGGCATCGGGGTTTAAAAAATTTTCGAAAAATCCAAAATTAATGATGATAAATATAACCGATACAACCACCAGACCTTTTTTAAGCGGTGTAAAAGAAGGCTGTGGCAGCTTAATAAAAAAAATACAGAAACAGACAAAGCGTACTACTGCATGTATATTATACAAGGGGTTATTGCTTTGCAGCCATCCGGGCAGGCTGTGTTTGTAAAGCACAATTCCATCAATGATAATATTAAGCAGCAACGCCAGCCACAGGTAGGCAATTACCGGTTTAAGTATGGCGGGCTGCCTACGGCGAAACAGCAGCACTGCAAGCGGTATCAGCAATGCCCATACCTCACTCCAGTCGAGTGCCAATAATAAGTATTTACCCATTCCTTAATTTTTAAGCCGCACAGTTTTTTTAAATAAAGCTATGAGTTACGAAATTTACACATTATCTTTCTAAATACTGTTATCAAAACTAATAACCCCCAAAACTAAATAACATGAAGCGTTTATTTTTATTGCAGAATTTCGGGTTCCTTTTACTCACAGCTGTACTTTATTTGGCTGCCTGTAACAACGATAATACCGAAAAACCCAACCCTGCAAAGGAGCCAGCAACACCCGGCCAAGCGGCTGGCCTTACCGGTGGCGTACTAGATACTTTAAAGGTAGATAGTGCGGCATTTGCCGCATTACCCAATGCCAAATTGGTTTTTTCGTTTGTGTTTGAGGCAAACAATGTGTTAACGCTGCATGGCTGGAGCTTTAAGGGTGCACCTGGTAAAGATTTCGACTCGCTGCCTAATATTAAATTGTTGAAAAAAGCTGCTAGTCCTACTTTACCTTATGGCAACGGTACCTATTTTGGGGCCGTGGTTTTAGCTCCCAACGATATCAACTTGATTCAGCTGAAACTTCGTCAGGAAAAAGCACAATGGGTAGTTTTTGCACCCAGAAAAGAAGGTAACAATATTTTTTACACAATATTTGTAGCCAAGGAGAATCCGGCAATATTGTTTGCAGTAAAAACTGCTGCTACCACCGATATTGAGGCAAATCCTTCGCCGCCAAAAAATTATTAGAACGTTATTTTGATGGACGGCAATTGTAATGAATGCTGATATTTTATACGCTGCACGTATGATAAAAACCGGCAATTGCTTGCTTTCCAAATTTTTTCGTTCTATCTTTTGCGGCCAAACGCAGTTTTTTATAAAATGTGCCGCGTTTTAACCGTATGTAGTTTCTTCATTTATTTTAAACCAAAAACAACATTTTTATGAAACAATTTTTAACGATGGCTGCTGTACTTTTTGTGTTGGCTGCCTGTAACAACAACAAAGAAGAGGCGGCAAAAACAGAAAGCGGTACGGCCGCCACTGTAACCGAACTACCTTTTAAGCTGCAAAGGCCTTATATGAACTGGCAGACGGGCAGTACCGAAAATGCGGTAGCTGCCATGAATGCCCTGAAGTATTTTGTAGACAGCGATTTTACCGGCCTGGCAGGCACCTTAGCCGATTCGGTTGAAATTTCGGTGGATTATTTTAGCCAGAAAATGGACCGGGACAGCGCTATTAGATTATTTACGGCCATGCGTCCCATGTACAAAGACTTACGTATTGAAATGGGCGACTACGAATCGGTTATCTCTGCTGATAAAAAAGAAGAGTGGGTGACCCTTTGGTACAAACAGATATGGACAGATGAAAAAGGTAAAACAGATTCTTTGTCGGTTATTAATGATTGTAAAATAGTGAATGGGAAAATGGCTGAACTGGATGAGAGAGTACGGCATTATGCGGCTAAAAAATAATTAACCGTTCTACATAACGCCCCACAGTAAACTGCGGGGCGTTTTTGTTTTTATTGTTTGTCATTGCAGTTCCTGCTACATTAACTTCAAAGTATACATTCCTTAATACTTTAGTTTGCTGCAGTTAATTTAAGCATAGCGTTATAAGGTTTAAGCTACAGCAAGAACCCGGTAACCCTGCTGATAAGTTTAAACAGCTATTGAATATACTACATCATTTAATTGGAAGAACCTCAAGACATTTTACCATTTATTTCTCTTCACTGCTTTATTTTCTCACTAACTTTCCGGTATGAAATATTTTGTTGTACTGCCCCTACTTTTTATTGCAAACAGTTTGTTTGCCCAAACCGATAAACCTTTTATTAAACTCGTTGAGCCACGTAAAACTGAAATTGATACCAAAGCAAGCCGCCAGTTTATTATTGGCAGCACCTGCAAAACCTGTAATCTTACTATTAACGGACAGGAGGTAAAAGTGTACAACACAGGCGGTTTTGCTTACGAAGTAAATGTAAAACCCGGCAGTACCGATTTTAATATCATTGCTTTTACAGCACCGGATAAATCAATCAGTAAAAAATTATCGTACAGTTACAAATTACCATCGCCGCCAGATACGGTAAAAACACTGGATATTGTTAGCATTGAAACCCTACCCGAAGGAAATTTATTTGTAATGCCCGGCGACCGGATAAAATTTAAGGTGAAAGCATTAACCGGTTGCACAGTTACTGCTAACGGCAATATTCCATTGTACGAAATGCAGGAAAACAAAATGCCGGGCATGTACCAGGGCGAATATGTGGTGAAGGAAACGGATAGTTTTTTGGTAAGCAAGCTTCCCATCATTATTACAGATAAAGCTGGTAAAACAGTAACGAAACCAACCCGTTACTGGGTAAGTATGTTTGGTCCGCTAGCGCCTAATGTGGCAGTTACCAAAGGCAGGCTGGCGCATTTATTATATGGTCTGGGCGATGACCGGTTAGGCGGAGCAAAAGTTGGGTATTTAGATTCGGCTGTGCAGCTTCAGATTGTAGGGAAAGTAGATAAAGTATATAAAGTAAGGTTGAGCAAATACCGCACGGCTTATATTGATGATGATGCTGTGGAGTTTTTACCCAAAGGAACATTTACGCCGGAATCGCTTACGGATAAATGGACCGTTTGGGGCGACAGCAGTTATGATTATGTACAGCTGGGTTTATCGGCACGGCTGCCCTATCAAAGTTTTCAACTGGTTGACCCATCTAAAATTGTGGTGGATGTTTTTGGCGCTACCAATAATACCAACTGGATAACGCAATTGGAAAACTGCAAGGAAATAAAGAATGTGCATTATGAACAGGTGGAAGATGAAATCTTTCGCATAACGATTGAACTGAACCATGCCCAGCACTGGGGCCACAGTATTTATTATCGGGGCAATGCGCTTACCATCAGGATTAAAAGACAACCCCTAAATTTATCGCTACGCAACTTAACCATTGCGGTTGATGCGGGGCATGGCGGCAGTAACACAGGTGCAGGTGGACCAACAGGTTCTTCGGAAAAAATGTTGGCACTGGCGGTTTCATTAAAGTTGCAAAAGGCATTGGAAGCCGAAGGTGCTAAAGTAATCATGACCCGAACAACAGAAAAATTTGTTGATAATAAAGAACGCATTTTATTTTACCGCGATAGCGTGCCAGACCTGCTCATCAGCATACATCTTAATTCGGCCGGCGATCCTATACGGGCCGGTGGCACCAGTACTTTTTACCGCTACATTGGTTTTAGAAATTTAAGCAACAGTATTTATAAACGTATGCTGGAGCTTGGATTAAAAGATTACGGCAACAATGGCAGTTTTAATTTTATGCTTAACAGCCCAATTGAGTATCCGAATGCACTGGTGGAAATGCTGTTCCTGAGTAATCCTGCTGAAGAAGCGTTGGTACTGGATGAGGGATTTCAACAACAGGCGGCCGAAAAGATTGTGCAGGGAATTAAGGATTTTTTAAACAGTTGTAAGTAATTTTTCTTCGTGTTCCTTGGTGCCCTTTGTGCCTTTGTGGTTTAAAAAACAGGAACCACGAAGACACAAAGGCACGAAGATGCACAAAGGAATTTATTTCATTGCTTTCCATTTAGCCCACACAATTGCAAAACCAACCTCTGCATCTTTTGCCGCCATAATGGTTTGTGTTGTAGGTGGCATATCACTATCCTGTAAAATATTTTGCAGCCCAGCAAAATTTCTGGAATAAGTGCTCAAACTTTTTCGGATGTCAGCAAATTTTCCATCGGCATCTATTTTCATCAAAGCATCTTTACATAGCTGTAGGTTTTTATAACAGCCCATGCTCAAGTCGTGCTGCACAGCCAAATCTTTTCTGGTTGTTTTAACCCTTGGGTCCATCTGCACCGCCATAGGCTGGCTAATCATTTTTCCATCAACAATTAATCTCAGGGTATACATACCGGGCATAACCCAAGGCGATGTAGGGTCGGGTGCTGTGTTCATATACACAGCGCCAATTGGGTAAGATGCAGAAAGGTTGAGCGGCTGATAATGCATATCCCATGTAAATCGATGAGCGCCTGCTTTTGCTGAAAGCAGCTGCTGTGGCCTTATCCAGTAAGGCGGCACATTGTTTTGCGGAATGGTATATAATGTATCGTTTGAACTGTACCTGCGGATAACTGTACCCATACCATCCACTATCTCCAGTTTAACATTGGTTGCATTGCTGCCCAGATAATAATTAATAATGGCGCCCTCAGGAGGATTTTGCCCAGCTGGTTCTTCCTGCGGAAGTGGTGTATCGGGATAGCTGCTCCATCTTACACGAATGGCGTTTTGTGGTTTAAACAAAATGGCAGCGTTGTTCAATTGTTGATTGTTTAATTGTCTTAATGGAGTTATGTCATCTAATATCCAAAAGCTTCTTCCATGTGTACCAATCACTAAATCATCATCTTTAATAACTAAATCTCTAATAGATGTTGCTGGCATGTTCAATCGCAACGATTGCCAGTTGGCACCATCATCAAATGAAACATACACGGCTGTTTCGCTGCCAGCAAATAATAATCCTTTGCGTATGGGATCTTCTTTAACCACGTTGATTGGATCGTTGGGTAGGCCGTTCACAATTTCTGTCCATGTTTTTCCAGCATCGGTTGTTTTGTAAATATGTGGGCGCTGGTCGTTGCAACGGATGCGGTTTACAGCTGCATAAGCCGTGTTTGCATCGGTATGACTGGCATCCATCAACGATACTTTGCTCCAACTTGTGATTGATGGAGGCGTTACATTTTTCCATGTTTTTCCACCGTCTTTTGTTACATGTATCAATCCATCATCAGTACCGCACCAAATGGTATTGATATCAACATAGGAAGGAGCCACGGTATAAATAACACCACGACGCGGCATCTTTTTCTCCCGATATTTATCGGGATCGTCTTTTGTAAAAATGCCAACGCTTTCCGGCACGTCCCAACTTTCTCTGGAAAGATCGGGACTGATGATATCCCATTTATTTCCGCCATCCATTGTTTTAAATAAAACGTTACCGGCGTAATACAATGTTTTTTTATCAATGGGATTAAAGAGTACTGGTGCGGTTCTTATAAACCGATACTTATCGCTACGCACCGCTTCGGGTGAAATGTTTTGTGATTGTCCGCTTCGTTTATCATACCGAGAAATTTTTCCGCCATACACAAGGTTTGGATTTAAAGGGTCAGCTACTACATAACCGTATTCTTCTGCAGCAACAGGCAGCCAGTCACGGTAAGTAATTTGTCCGCTGCTGCCACGTGATGTTATGCAAACGCTGCCGCTCTCCTGCTGGCCGCTGTAAACATTATAAGGAAAATCATTATCGGCACTTACATGATAAAACTGTGCGGTGGGCTGATTATACCATGATGAAAAAGTTTCGCCACCATTTACGGTAATAATAGCACCCTGGTCGCTGGCGATAAGCATGATATTTGAATTATCGGGATTAATCCAGATGCGATGGTAATCATCGCCGCCCGGTGCACCACGAAAGGCATTCCAGTTTTTTCCACCATCGGTACTTTTCCAAACAACTACATCGGCGGTGTAAACAATGTCTGCATTTTTAGGATCAACTCTTACCTCCGCAAAATCGCTTCCTCTTCCCCAAAGCCGTTCATCTGCATTTGATAAATACCAGTTTTCGCCTGCATCATCACTACGGTAAATGCCGCCGTACTTACCGGCGTCAACAGTTGCATACATGCGGTTGCTGTTGGAGGGCGCAATGCAAAAACCTATTCTGCCCAAACCTTGTTCTGTTGTTGGTAAACCTACGCTGAGTTTTTTCCAGGTGGTTCCGCCATCGGTACTTTTAAAGAGTCCACTTTCGGTTCCGTTCCAAGCGCCGTTTTCCCAAGGGCCTTGTCGCCCGGCCCATAAATCGGCATAAATAATATTGGGGTTGTTTGGGTCGATTGTAACCTGTATGGCACCTGTATTTTCATCTTTGTATAAAACACGTTCCCAATTTTTACCGCCGTCAATTGTTCTATACACACCACGTTCGGTATTGGGACCATAAGGATGGCCGAGTACGGCTGCAAAAACACGGTTTTCATTTTTTGGGTCAATGGCGAGGCCGCCAATTTGTTGACCATCTTTTAATCCGGTGTTTATCCATGTCTTACCAGCGTCGGTTGATTTATAAATCCCATCACCAACACTAAGGTCTGGTCTTTGCAATCCTTCGCCGCTTCCTACATAAATTACATCAGGGTTGGAAGGCGATACCGCTACATCACCAACCGAACCTGTAGGCTGGTCATCAAAAATGGGTTTCCAGGTGCGGCCAAAGTCATTGGTTTTCCATACGCCTCCATTATTAACGCCTATGTAAAATACATTGGGTTGCGATGGAACGCCCACTGCACCTACCGTTCTGCCGCCACGATGTGGGCCGATACATCGCCACTGCATGCTGTTGAAATATTTTGAATCGAAAGACTGAGCTTCGGCGGTTTGTAAAAAACTCAGACCAATAATTAATGTGATAAAGCAGCGCATGACTAATGTTTTAATGAGCAGAAATTGATTCCTTATTTCGAATAGATGAACAAGACTATAAATTTAACTTTGTTATTCAACTTTTAATAATTTTTATATGAGCAACTTAGTAAAAGAATTTAACGACTACCGTACCAGAATGAATGAAGTGATTTTAGCCAAGGATAATCTAGTTATTAAACGCTTGTGGAATTTAGATACGAACACCTATGCCGAAGGCGCATTGGATGTAAAGACAAAAGAGATGTTGGGGCTGGTGGCCAGCATGGTTTTGCGTTGCGATGATTGTATTAAATACCATTTGGGTAAATCGCATGAAGTAGGTATTACTACAGAGCAGGTTTACGAAGTTTTTGCCGTTGCTAATATTGTTGGCGGAACGATTGTGGTGCCACATACGAGGAGAGCGGCTGAGTATTGGGAAGAATTGCAGGAAAATCCTGCATAGGCATTGATTATTGAACATTAATTTAAGTAACTTTATTCCTCAATACTTTTTACCATGAGTGAAACCACAACCGCACATCCGCCCTTAACCGCAAAAGATTTTGTAACCGACCAAGAAGTTCGCTGGTGTCCTGGCTGCGGAGATTATTCTATTTTGGCACAGGTGCAAAAAGTAATGCCCACGTTGGGTATTCCCAAAGAAAATATTGTGATCGTAAGTGGAATCGGCTGCAGCAGCCGCTTTCCGTATTATATGAATACTTATGGTATGCATAGTATTCATGGCCGTGCAACCGCCGTTGCCAGTGGCTTAAAAGCTGCCCGGCCCGAATTAAGTGTGTGGATTGTAACCGGTGATGGTGACGGATTGAGCATTGGTGGTAATCATACCATTCATTTGCTGCGCAGAAATTTTGATGTGAACATATTGTTATTCAATAACCAGATTTATGGATTGACCAAGGGGCAGTATTCACCTACATCGGAAACCAATAAAGTAACAAAGTCAACGCCATTTGGTAGTATTGATCATCCCTTTAATCCACTAGCTTTAGCTATGGGTGCCGATGCAAGTTTTATTGCCCGTACCATGGACAGAGACCCCAAGCACCTGCAGGAAATGCTGATACGAAGCCAGGCTCATAAAGGCGCTTCGTTTCTAGAGATCTACCAGAACTGCAATATTTTTAATGATGGTGCTTTTGAGGTGTTTACCGATAAAAAGACCAAGCCCGATGAAGTGTTATTTATGGAACAGGGCAAACCATTAATTTTTGGCGCCACGCAAAATAAGGGTATCAAATTAGTTGGTTTTAATCCTGTAATTGTTGATTTGGAGGAAGGGGCAAGTACCGATGAACTTTGGGTACATGATGAACGTGATTTTTACAAAGCACAAATTTTAATCCGCATGTTTGATGACCCTAAGTTGGCCGGACATTTACCACGACCTTTCGGTGTGTTTTATGAAGCCGACAGAGCCTGTTACGAAGATGGTATGGCTATGCAGATTGAAGATATAATTGCAAAAAAAGGAAAAGGAGATTTAGATAAATTGTTGAGAGGGAATGAGACTTGGGTGATAAGTTAAAAGCCCCCTCTATCTCCCCCGCTGGGGGAGGACATGACGAAGAACTAAGCGAAGATTAAAATATATTAAAAGGAGCTATCAAAAATTGAATAGCTCCTTTTTTATTTTTATAAGTATACTCGTTCTTAGCTAAAATCTACCAGCTTTCCTCCCCCACCTGGGGAGATAGAGGGGGCTGGTGGGGGTTCGGTTACAACATCCCCTTCTCCATCAAATACTCAGCTATCTGCACCGCATTGGTAGCAGCACCCTTGCGAAGGTTATCACTCACTATCCAGCAATTTAAAGTGTTCGGTTGTGTTTCGTCTCTTCTAATTCTTCCTACAAAAGTATCGTCCTTATCAAAAGCAGTTAACGGCATGGGATAAATAAAATTGGCAACATCATCTTTTAAAACAACGCCGGGCGCTTTACTCAGCAAATCTTTCACTTCTTGTAAGTCAAAATCCTTTTCAAATTCTATGTTCACGCTTTCGCTATGGCCACCCATAGTAGGTATGCGTACACAAGTGGCGGTAACTTTTATAGTATCGTCGCCGATAATTTTATTGGTTTCCAAAACCATTTTCATTTCTTCTTTGGTGTAGCCATTTTCTAAAAAAACATCAATATGCGGAATCGCATTCATATCTATTGGATATTTATAAGCCATTTCACCTTGGATGCCTTTGCGCTCGTTCATCATTTGTGTAACCGCTTTAATGCCCGTACCAGTAACACTTTGATAGGTGCTAACCACCACTCTTTTAATTTTGTATTTATCGTGCAGTGGTTTTAACACCACCACCATTTGTATAGTTGAGCAGTTGGGGTTTGCAATAATTTTATCTTCGGCCGTTAATACATCAGCATTCACTTCGGGCACTACTAGTTTTTTCGTTGGGTCCATGCGCCAGGCGCTGGAGTTATCAATTACGGTAATTCCGGCTGCAGCAAATTGTGGCGCCAGTTCTAAAGAGGTACTTCCCCCGGCAGAAAAAATAGCTACATCTGGTTTTGCAGCAATGGCATCGGCAGCACTAACTATTTTGTACTGTTTATTTTTAAAAGTTATTGCTTTACCAATACTTCTTTCTGAAGCGACAGGTATTAATTCATCTACCGGGAAATTTCTTTCTTCCAGCACTTGTAACATTTTAGTGCCAACCAATCCCGTGGCGCCAACTACAGCAACTTTCATTTTTATGCTTTTAAGTTATTAAATAATTATAAACCATTTTCGCTTCAATCTTCGCCTCACCCTCTCCTGGTGGAGAGCGAAGGGGTGAGGTATAAAAAAAGCCCTCCACTTTCGATGGAAGGCTAGTATTTTGATTCACACATCATTACTATAGTCCTTCCTGCAGCAGGTGAGTCTTTTTAGCAAGTTTTGTATGTTTCGATTTTATCATTAGCAAACGAAAGTAGCCACAAAACCCAATTCAGCCAAAAAACTAAGACAGTCAGTGGCAAAACAGAAAAAATAAAACAAAACCAAGTATTTAATAGCAGGATTTAATCAGACAAAAAGGTATCTTTATTTTACAATATATGAACCATGAAAAATAAATTCCTGTTCATACTTCTAATTTTTATTTTTCCGAGTTTGCAAAGCTCTGGCCAGTTTACTGAAAATTTCAACGACGGCGACTTTACCAATAACCCACCCTGGGTTGGAAATGTATCTGACTGGATTGTAAACCCTGCCTTGCAGCTACAAAGCAACAATACCGTTGCCAATAGTACTTTTTATTTAAGTACCGCCAGTACCAAGGCTACCGTTGCCGATTGGGAATTTTACTGCCAGATAACTTTCAATCCGTCTTCAGCAAATTTTATAGATGTGTATTTAACGGCTTCGGCCAGTGATATAACGTTAAATACAACCACCGGTTATTTTGTACGCATTGGTAATACCGACGATGAAATTTGTTTGTATCGCAAAGATGCAAGCGGCGCCATTGTTAAAATCATCGACGGTGTTAATGGTATTTTAAATACCAGTAATAATGTGATGAAGATTAAAGTGTTCAGGAATGCTGCCAATCTCTGGAGTTTGTCTAGAGACTTGGGCGGCACCGGAACCAATTATTTTAATGAAGGTGTGGTAACGGATGCCACTTATTTAACCTCCTCTTTTTTTGGAATAAAAGTTACACAGAGTACCGCCAGTTTTTTTCAGCGGCATTTTTTTGATGATATTGAAGTGAAAACTTATGTACCCGACGTTACGCCACCGGCCATTATTTCGGCAACGGCTATTTCTGTATCGGCGGTTGATGTATTATTTAATGAACCCGTGGAACTAACCAGCAGTCAGGTTTTAGCAAATTATGTGGTGAACAATGGAATTGGAATGCCTGCTACTGCGGTAAGAGATGCAGTTAATGCGGCACTTGTTCACCTAAGTTTTGCAGGAACTCTTGTAAATGCAACTACTTATACGATTACCATAAACGGTGTAAAAGATTTTTCCGGCAACGCTATCAGCAATGGCACTACCAATTTTAGTTTTTACACCCCAAAATTATACGATGTAGTTATTGATGAGATTATGGCCGATCCAACACCACAGGTAGCATTACCAAATAATGAATGGATTGAGTTAAAAAACACTACCACTTTTCCCATTAATTTATTGGGCTGGCGCATTGCCGATCTTACCGGGCAAAGCGGTACCATGCCCAATTTTGTTTTACGACCCGATAGTTTTGTAATTGTCTGTACTAGTAGTGCGGTTGCTGCTATGCAGGCTTTTGGTACGGTAATCTCTGTTACCAGTTTTCCGTCGCTGGATAATGGAGGCGACCAAATTACATTAACGAATGCATCAGGTTTAGTTATGCATAGCGTAAACTACACCGACAAATGGTATCAGAACGAATTAAAAAAAGACGGTGGCTGGACACTTGAAATGAAGGATACCAAAAACCCTTGCAGCGGCTTTAGCAACTGGATTGCCAGCAACGATGTAAAGGGCGGCACGCCTGGCAAAAAGAACTCGGTTGACGGCGCCAATACAGATAACACTGCCCCCCGTTTGATGAGGGCTTATGCAACAGATAGTGTAAATGTGGTGTTGGTTTTTGATGAACCGATGGATATTGTAAAAGCTGCGGTTACTGCTAATTACAATATCAGCGATGGTATTGGGCAGCCGCAAACTGCTAACGCCGTTACGCCTACATACGACAGGGTTGCATTAAAATTAAATGTCCCGCTGGTTCGAAATAAGGTTTATACTATTACAGTTTCGGCACTTACCGATTGTGTGGGAAATGCCATCGGAACAAAAAATTCAGCCAAACTAGGTCTTGCATCTGCAACCGATAGTTTTGATGTGGTGATTAATGAAATTTTATTCAACCCAATACCAACAGGCGTTGATTATGTTGAACTGTACAATCGTACAAACAAAGTCATCAACCTTAAAAACTTGTACATCGCTAACAGAAATACTGCTGGCACTATCAGCAGTATTACCCAAATCAGTACCGAAACAAATTTATTGTTCCCCGAGGATTTTATTGTGGTCACTTCCGATGTGTCGATTGTAAAAAGGGATTTTATTGCCTTAAACCCTTATGCATTTGTTGAAGTAGGTAGTACCCCATCATTTAATGATGACAAAGGCAATGTTATTATATTGAATGAGCAGGGGAAAATAGTTGACCAACTTGCTTACACAGAAAAATGGCATTTTAAACTCATAAAAAACAGAGAAGGAGTAGCACTAGAGCGAATTGAATATCATGCGCCAACTCAAAATCAGGACAACTGGCATTCAGCCGCTACCAGCGTAGGCTACGGCACACCAACCTATAAAAATTCGCAGTACCGCATGGATCTGCAGGTGATGGGAGATATAACCGTATCACCCGAAATTGTATCGCCCGATAATGATGGTATGGATGATTTTGCTACCATTGACTACAGTTTTCCAGAGCCGGGTTATGTTGCTAACATCAGCATCTTTGATGCGAATGGCCGTGCAGTTCGCTATCTGCAACGCAATGCCTTGTGTGGTACAAAAGGTAATTTC
>JBKJPN010000174.1:0-11910 GCA_046595125.1 Ferruginibacter sp. | reverse complement strand
CCAGGAATATTGAAATGCATTTCCGTTGTTTCCGTTTAGCTGCGCCGATTGGCCCCTGCAAATTGTTTTTCCTTGTGGGGCGACAAAACTAACCGGTGTTTTTACATTTATATTAATAGTATCGCTGGCCTTACAACCGTTTGTAGCAGTACCGGTAACTATTAATATACGTGAAACAGAGTCAATAAACTGCGGACTGGCAATGGTTGAATCATTTACATAAATACCCGGGCTCCAGATATAACCTGCCGCTCCGTTTGTTGTTAAAACAAGCGATGCATTTTTGCAAACAGAAGTATCATTCAAAGTTTTTACAACCGGATTTTTATTTATGGTGATGGTAACTGAATCCAATGCAGAACAACCTGTACCATTTGACATGCTGAGATAAAATTTTCTTGTTGTATCAATTGTTGCAACCGGATTTTGAATGGTACTGTTATTTAAATAAGCTGCCGGCGACCAGGAATAAGAACCCGTACCGCTGCCGTTTAATGGAACCGAAACAAAACCTCCTGCACAAAGAGCAGTGTCAGGACCTGCCTCTGCCAACATAGCACCAGCAGTATTTATCAAAGTTGAAATACTGTCTTTGCAACCGTTAACATCAGTTATAACAAGTTTTACATTATAGTTACCCAAGGCGTTGTAATTATGAACCGGGTTTTGTGTATTTGCCATACCGCCATCACCAAAGTACCATTGCCATGAAGCGACTGGATACGTATTGGTATAACCTAATCCTTTAAACAAAATATTGTTGCAATAATTTATCGTGGTATCAATGCGTACCGAATCAATATTGGGTGTAAACAATGCAGTATCATAAGGTATCTGCCAATCAAAAACGGTAATCCCCGCTGTACCAGCGGTTGCACCCCAGGGATTATTTGCATCGGATTGTATAACCCCGTTAACTCCGCCATCAGCAATATAATTTACATTAGCCGGTAATGAAAATCCGGTAGAGAATAATACTCCGCCGCCGCCGCCGCCGCCGGGCCCAACTCTTCCGCCGGGCAATATCGGACCCAACATAAATGCGCCGTTTCCTCCTTTTGTTTCAATATCTACAGAAGTTAAAACATTTGTAACACTTAATAATATAGTACCGCCAGCTCCACCACCTGCATTGCCATCGCTGCAATTAGCCGAAACACAGTTTCGGCCTTCTTCGCCATTCGCATCAATTTTTTCTCCCAGCATATCAAGCTCGGGGGTTATGATGATAATGATGCCTCCTCCGGCACCACCCGATGAAGCATACAAATCGGCATTGTCAATATGACCTGCACCGCCGCCACTGCCCATAAATATTTTGTTGACGGTACTGTTATACAGTAAACTTTTTCCGCCAATACCTCTGTTGTCAAAAGGGGCACTTGCACAACTGTCAGACTGATAACCACCAAATCCGCCGCTGCCGCCATTGCCACCACCACCGCCACCGGCATTATGACTGTTACCGCCGCCACCGCCGCCGCCATAACTTCCTTTGCCTTTAATAATGTTTGGAGAAATGCTGCCTATACTCTCACCCCGGAAAGCTGCAAACTGGCTGCTGGCCGGATAGTAGTAATTATTTTGAGCGCAACTGCCTGCTGTGGTTGCAGCATTGTATCCTTGGGCACCGCGGAATCCTTTTCCGTAAACATAAATATCTTCCACAGATGTTATGCTGAGCGTTGCATACACACATATAATGCCCCCAGTGGCGCCATCCCATGCCAGCGGAGTTAATCCTCCAACAAAAAAAGCTGATTTATATTTAGGCACTCTTACCAATTGCACCACACCATCAGGTATATCATAACTGCGGGTGAGTTTGTTTAAGAAAGTTAGTCTGTTGCCCGATTTGGCACCGATGTAATTAAATTCATAGTTTCCGGCGTTGCCATAATCAAGTATTGTTCCAAAGGCAGGTGTGTTACTTGTATCCATGATGGCGCCTTTCATCTGTATCATTAAAACTGTATCGCCCACATCAAATCTGGAGGCATCATTAACAGTAATGGTATTGGTACAGATATCAAAGGCTAGCAAAGCTGCATAGGCATTGATAGTTTCGGGAGGCTCGTGCTGAGGTTTATTGGTTACCTGGCTATAGGTAATGTTTGAAAAAAGAATCAATAAAAATAAAAGTCGTTTCATACAAAAAACAACTGAGGAATGGTTTGAGTTTCTAAAGTTAGTTTTTATCATTGATTTATTTAGATCAAAGCAAGGTTTCAGAATTTAGATGACTTTACTATTTTTCATGATTAATAGGTTATCACAATTCCGGCACCAATGCCCATATCACTATCGTAATGCGTTCCAATAGAAATATATTTTGTGGCGATATATCTCAACCCAGCCATGTATTCCTTATCTGTATTAAGCATCCAGTTAAAACGAAGCCTTGGTGTTAGTGCAATATCCTCTCTTGATAATTGGAACCGGAATTTCCCATTTCCATCTACCCTGGCATCGGCAATTACCAGCAATGGTAAAGTATAGGCTACACCGGCAATAATAGTTTTGCGGCTGAGTTTATTGCTGGTTTGTCCAAACCAGTTTTTATCTTCGCTACCGAAAAGATTTTTCGGCCCGCCTTCTTTTTTATAATGATAATCAAAACCAACGTACGGAAACAGCCATTGATTCCTTCCTATCCAGCGGCCAAACATGGTCTCACTTTCGTATCCATGCATGTCATGATAACCCAAATGCCACAACGTGCTTACCTGCCAACGGGTTTGCGAAAGCATCGCCATACCATCGCTGCCGTTACTTGATATACCAATGTTTGCCATAAAGTGCATCATGCGGTCGTCGGCATTTAATTTACGCCTGGCCAGTTTTGCGTCTGGTATCTCGGGATTGGGTAGAGAGTTTTCGTAACTGAAAATACGGCCCATGCCACTCATCATGTGATATAATATATGACAATGAAAAAACCAGTCGCCATCTGCATTGGCAGCAAATTCGATTGTGTCTGTTTCCATCGGCATCATGTCCAGTACATTTTTTAACGGTGCATATTCTCCCTGTCCATTCAATACCCTGAAATCATGACCGTGTAAATGCATGGGATGACGCATCATGGAGTTGTTATACAATACAATCCTAACGTTCTCTCCTTTTTTGATTAAAATCCTGTCGCTTTCCGAAATCGTTTTGTTATCCAATGTCCAAACATAGCGGTTCATATTTCCGGTGAGTTCAAATCTCAATTCCTTTAGAGGACCATCGGGCAATGTTGTTTTTTCAGGCGCTTTTAACATACCGTAATTCAGTGTAACAATATCGCCAGATTCAGCGTCCATATTCATGTTGTGCATATCATGGCCTTTCATACCATCGGTTTTGTTTTCTTTTTTTGGATTCTCTTCGCCGGTTATTTCCGGATACATCACGGTATTCATGTCCATGGTCTGGTTGCTCATCTTCATGCCCATCGGCATCATATTCCCATTCATATCCATCATATCGTTCATCATCTTCATGCCTTCAAAATATTTGAGCTTGGGTAATTTTTTGGCTGGCATTTTCATACCGCTACCCAGCCATAGCGATGCAGATTTTGTTCTGTCTTCGGCAGTCACTAAAAATTCATAACTCATATCCATCGGTACGGTAACAATCACATCGTATGTTTCCGACACGGCGATGATTAGTCTGTCAACTTCCACCGGTTCCACATCATTACCATCATTGGCTACTACGGTTATTTTTCCGCCGGCATAGGTAAGCCAGAAATAAGTAGATGCACCACCGTTCGAAATTCGTAAACGCACTTTGTCGCCGGCCTTAAACTTCGGTTGCTCCAGTTGATTTTTTCCGTTGATCAAAAAATAATCGTAGTACACATCACTCACGTCCATCGCATTCATGCGTTTCCATTCGTTGGTAAGTTTTGTTTTAAAATGTCCGCTCTTGATTGCTTCACTGTAACTCTGCGTGGTCTTCTTTTTAATAGCAAACCAATCGGTGGCATTGTGCAAACTGCGGTCAACTTCTTTCGGGTTCATATCTGTCCACTCACTTAATACCAGCGGCACTGTTGCCATATCTATGTCTTCTCTTTTATTCAGGATCATGGATCCATACATGCCAATCTGTTCCTGCAAACCACTGTGGCTATGATACCAGTGCGTACCATTTTGAATAATTGGAAAACGATAGAGATGTGTGCTATGCGGCTTGATGGGCATCTGCGTAAGGTTGGGCACTCCATCAAATTTATTTGGAAGAAATAAACCATGCCAGTGCAGCGATGTTGATTCATCCATCATATTATGTACATAAATTTCGGCTGTATCTCCTTCGGTGAAAGTAAGCGTAGGCATGGGTATCATGCCATTTACGGCAATGGCTCTTTTAAGTTTACCTGTAAAATTAACCATCGTATCTTTTATATACAGATCGTAACGGACAACTTTTGGTGGTTCATTATTTTTAATTGTTTTGATGACTGATTTTTTCTCTTCCATCATCGGCTTCATACCATCGTGATGATTATGGTTCATGGAATCCATTTTCATACTACCCATATCTTTTGATGCAGGCTTTGTTGAATCCATGGGCATTTTCATCTCTGCAGGCTTTTTTATCACCGGTTTTGCCGCGGGCTTTGGCTTTTCTTTTATTAAAGCCATACCACATTTGGGGCAATTGCCCGGGTGTGTTGCATGTATTTCGGGATGCATAACACAGGTATAAGTTACGGCAGGCTGCTGCTTTTTGTCGTCTTTCTTGTTCATATCCATGCCTTTCATTTCCTGTGCGGTTGCAAAAGAATAAATGGCAAAGCTCATCATCAATAAAATTATTTTTTTCATCATTCAATATTTTTATTTGCAGCAACCCTTTTTACGAATGAAGATTGCTTTGAATACCTTAATCAATATTTGTTTTATTTTTTTCACTTTTACCTTAATTATATGCCGAAAGACTGTCTTTTGCTGATGCGGCCCAATCAATTAAAATTGTTTTTTGAGCAGGCGTTAAAACGGCATTTCTGTGAATAAGTGTATAAGATAATATCGGCATTTCATCATCTTTTACCTGGTTTATTATTCCCTGCAATTTACTTTGTTGCCTACGATTAGACAATTCACCAAACTGGCTAAAGTTCAGCATCGCTTTACCATTTTTTATATGGTAATTCAATAACCATGCTCCAGGCTGTATAAAAGAATACCAGGGATATTGGGTGTTATTGCTATGGCAATCATAACAGGATGTTTTTAATAAACCTGAAACATTTGCCGGCACAGCCACTATTTTTTCAATATCCGTTGCCAAAATGATATTGCTTTTATTCCGTGCCGGCTGAATAAACTGAATGACTACAAAACCAATAAACAATCCTAATCCAATTTTCTTTTTTACAGTCATAAGTTTATTTTAATTCTTCTTTCACTGTACCGCATGTTGGCATTGATTTACCTAAATACGGGTTAGCAATTTCTTTTGTTTCGCTAATCCAGTTTGCACCTTTGTTATCGTTATACATTGGGCAATGGTCGTAATACAATTTTTGTCCCCCGCCGAATGTTTTTACCAATTGGTAGATATCTTTAGTCAGCATATCAAAATGCTCCCGTTGATGTTTAATATTACCGGCATTTGAGCCGATATGTTCTGCATGTTCCCTGGCATCCTCTCCAATATCATTGTAAATTTTTGCCTGCTCTGCAGTTAGTGCAGTTTTATTGAAACTGGTAAATACTTTTACCAGTTCATTGCCTGCGGCACCGGCGTCTTTGCTATTGTCATTTGCAAAGGCATTTTTCATTTGCAGGTAATAGGTAACCATACTGCTAATATTTACTGATTCCGAAGCTGTCTTTGCTGTGGTTACACCCGCTGAGTCGTGCATATTCATATCTTTCATTTCCTGCTGCGACATATCGTGTGTTTCTTCTGATTTTTTATCAGCATTGCTGTTACATGCTGTAAAGCCAAAAACTGAAATGGCCAGGCCAAAAATTAAATATTTCATTTGTTTTGTTTTAATTAATAATAAATATTGTACTCAGGTAAAGCCTAAAGCTGCAGGCAACTTTTGACAATCCTGTCAATTGAGAAATTACTCTATGGTTTCTGTTACTTTGCCACAGGTAAGCATCGCCTTTCCGTAATACGGATTTTTGATAGCCGCTTCGCTGCTTAACCAGTACATCTTTTTCATTGGGCAATATTCCTGGTAAACAGGTTCCGCAGATAATTTAACTGCCTTTGCCAACTTATAGATATTGTTAGATAATGATGAGAAATGTTCTCTTTGTTCTGCGATACCATTATTTTCGGAAATGTGTTTTGCATCAAAAGCCAGTTTATCCTGCAAAGGCATAAATGCGTTCATATCAACTTCTGATAATGTTTTCATATCAACCCCATTGATGGTTTTTAAAAGCTCACCAGCATTAGTAGCGGCAGCTTTTGCATCGCTGCTAACCAACGCATTTTTAATTCCGTAATAGGAATTAAGTAATTGTGATAACGGAGTTGTTTTTGTGTTATCCTGAGCAAAGGAATACTGTGTGGCGATAGTTGTAAGAAAAGCAACTACTAATAATATCTTTTTACTCGCCGCAATAATAATTGATTTTTTGTGCTCGTGAATCTTCGATTTCATTTTACTTGATTTAATGTTTAAATAATAGAACAATTACAAGCATGACAGTACAGCCATGCAGCAATGCAAAACATTAAATCAAATTTGGAAACTCTGGATTAAGACCCGTATCTCGGGGGGAGGGGGATGAAAAAACAGCGCAATATTTTTTGAATCAGAAACTTGTTTCCATGCTAAAATATCAACAGCAAAGAAGCTGGTATGTATTGCTACAAATAATGGAACAGCAATAACAGAATTTGTGTTTGTATTAAGGTTCTTATCTAAACTCTGAAATTTAACAACCCCATTATTGCAACAACCCTCTTTTTGTGATTCTTCTTTTGAGTTGTGGTGATGCTTTGCCGCTTCATGATGATGATTATGCTTTTTCCCATCCGCATGAACATGAATCATTGTTTGAATGGCTTCATCATCATGATGCTTAGTATTGAAACTCATATCTACACCCATAGCACAGGCAAAGCCGATAACTGTATTCATTGAGAACACAATCAACAGCAGGGCTGCTTTTAGTTGTATGGATATATTTCTTTTCATTTATTCTACTCTTGAAATTAGAGCAATTCTTTGAAAAACAGCAAATTTTACAATAAAGATACGAGTGGCTTAATTTTTTGGATTATATAATTATGGTAAATAATTGCAAAATTATGGTTTATGATGTAACTATTTATTGCCAATCTTTTTCCTCAATAGCTGTGCATTAATCGCTACAATAATCGTACTCAAACTCATCAACACCGCACCTACTGCCGGTCCTAACACAATGCCGTAAGAATATAAAACACCTGCAGCCAAGGGAATAGCTATGGCATTATATCCGGTTGCCCAGGCGATATTCTGAATCATTTTATTGTAGGTGGCTTTACCAAATAAAATCAGGTTGGCAATATCCTGTGGATTACTGTTCACTAAAATTATATCCGCTGTTTCTGCCGCTACATCTGTCCCGGAACCAACAGCAATTCCTACATCTGATTGAGCTAATGCCGGTGCATCGTTTACGCCATCACCTGTCATTGCAACAAACTCTCCTTTGCTTTGCATGTCTTTTACAATCTCTACTTTTTGATGTGGTAACACTTCTGCAAAATATCCATCCAGGCCTAATTTATCACTGACAGCTTTTGCTACTTTTTCGTTATCGCCGGTTGCCATAAATACTTTAATGCCGTTCTTCTTAAAAATATTAATCGCTTCTGCGCTTTCAGGTCTTATCTCATCTGCCAGTGCAATATACCCGGCAAGTTTATCATCAATTATAATAAACACAACCGTTTCTGCTTCGCTACTATATGCATCTTCCGGCACAGTAATATTCTTATCTTTCAAAAATCCAGGACTCACTACTTTTATTTTCCTGTTATCTACATTTGCCTCTACTCCTTTACCTGTAATTGCGTTGAAGTCTTCAGGTTTTGGAATCGTTATTTTTTTCTCTTTTGCTTTACGAACGATACCAACAGCAATCGGATGCTCAGAACTTTGTTCCAATGCTGAAGAAATACGAAGCAATTCATCTTCGGAAAATTGATTGTCAACCGATACAATTCTTGTAACTCCAAAATCTCCTTTTGTTAATGTGCCTGTTTTGTCGAAGAGCAGGGCAGATATTTTTCTTGACTCTTCAAAAGCAGTACGGTTTCTTATTAATAATCCATTTTGTGCTGATACTGCGGTAGAAATAGCAACAACCAAAGGGATAGCCAGGCCTAAGGCATGCGGACAAGCAATTACCATTACCGTAACCATACGTTCCAATGCAAAGACAAAAGGATAGCCCAATAAAAGCCAAGTGGCTAATGTACCAAAGCCAATAGCCAGAGCGATATAGGTTAGCCATTTTGCAGCCCTGTCACTCAGGTTCTGCATTTTTGATTTTGATTTTTGTGCTTCTTCAACCAGCGTAATTACTTTATTCAAATAACTGTCTTTGCCGGTATGCTCCACTTTTACTTTTAATGAACCATTGCCATTAATAGAACCGCCGATCACTTTATTGTCCATTTCTTTTTTTACCGGTTTCGATTCGCCGGTAAGCATGGCTTCATTCAGGTAACTGCTTCCATCTACAATGATTCCATCAGCCGGAACTTTCTCTCCTGGCTTAATCATGATCACATCATTCGGAGCCAGCATTTCCAGTTTTACATCTTCCACCTGTCCATCTGCCTTTACCCGGTGTGCTTCTGCCGGCATCATTCTAACCAGTAATTGCAAAGCTTTGGATGCTCCCAAAACAGATTTCATTTCAATCCAATGGCCCAATAACATGATGACGATCAACGTAGCCAGCTCCCAAAAGAAATCCATACCGGGTAACCCGAAAACGGTTGCTGCACTATAAAAATAGGCAACGCTGATAGCCATGGCAATCAATGTCATCATGCCCGGTGCTCCTTTTTTTATCTCTCCAAAAAATCCTTTTAAGAACGGCCAACCTCCCCAGAAATAAATGATGGAGGACAGCGCCATCAAAATATATTTATTACCAGGAAGCAATAATTGATAGCTGAAAAACTGCTGAATCATTGGTGAAAAAACTAGAATGGGAATGGTAATAATCAAACTAACCCAAAACCGCTTCTTAAAATCTTCAATCATCATCCGGTGGTGGTCGTGCCCGGCCATGCCCATGGGTATTGCTCCATGATCATGATCTATTTTACTATGATCCATCTTTGAATGATCCATCTTGCTGTGATCCATTTCAGGCATTGCCTTTTTTTCGTCTTTTTTATTCGGGTGGTTGTGCTGATGATCCATAATCTGAATTTCAATTATTTATTTTCAATAAATTCCTTAATGGTATAATTGCCGGCATTGTCAAGTTGAGTTTGTAAGTCTTTAAGATCTACAGTTTTACTTAATGTCAGCAAAGCCATTTGCGGTTGTAATTGAACTTCGGCATTTTCAACACCCGGAGTTTCCTGCAAGGCTTGCTTTACGTGCTTTACGCAATTACTGCAGCTCATTCCCTCTAACTGATAAGTTTTTTCCATTTTATAAAATTTTATTGTGAGCCGTTACAATTATAACGACATGATTACCTTTTGCAGCCGGTCTCTAATTTCGACGGCAATACCATGTAGCTCATCATTTTCTATTGCTTTCATAGATGCCGCCGGATCAACCGCAGAAACTTCTATCTCACCCGGTTCCTTTTCCTGAACGATAACATTACAGGGCAACATCGTTCCTATCTTATCTTCTGCCTGCAAGGCCTTGTAAGCAAAGGGCGGATTGCAGGCTCCCAAGATGGTATAATTATAAAAGTCCACATCCAGTTTTTTCTTTAGCGTGGCCTTGATGTCGATTTCTGTCAGTATCCCAAAGCCTTCAACTTTTAGCGCTTCGGTAACTTTTTCAATGGCATCGGCAAAACCAGATTTAATTGTCTTGGTGAAATAATATTGCATGTTTGTATATTTTATCAGTGAAATAATAATATTGCTGAGATATAGATGGTTACTTTCTTCTTTGTGAATTAAAAATATACAGCACCAAGAATATCAGGGCAAGCAACATTAAAAACCACCAGCCCATGTGCATCCCGCCGTAATAGTAATCGCTGTTATTGTGCATCATAATTTTATTTTTTAAAAATATCTGTTACTCGTTTTGTTACTTTCCCATTGCTCACTTATGGTTCATGCCATTCATACCACTATTTCCCATCCTGTGTTGCATCATTTCCATCATTTGCTGACTTCCCATCATTGTTTTAATCATTCCCGACATCATAGCGGTGTCGCCTTTAGCTCTTTCCATCATAGTCGATAGCATATTTTGCATCATACCGGGATTACTTTGCATCATATTCATCATTGAACTCTGATTGCCCATTGTCGTCATTTGATGTTGCTGCATCATCATCATACCGTTATTGTTATTCATCATTGTACCAATCATTTCTTTCGACATCATGCTATCACTAGCAATTTCCTTCATGATTTCATTTCTTGTATCCTTGTTTGAAAGATCTTTTAACTGACCGTCTGCAGACTGGCATGATGCGAATAGTGTCAATAAAGCAATTGCCAATAAACCTGTTTGTAACTTTTTCATAATTTTTTTCTTTTTTGTGTGAATTAATCCTTTTAACAGCAAAAGGTAAACTCATCAAACCCCTTAAATGTTATACAGTTAATAAAAATAGTTACATCATTCACAGGTTAAAAAAGTAACGGGCCTTTTGTCAATTATTAACCACAATTCATATTGATTCGCTATTTTATAGAATCACATCTGTTATTGGGTGCCCATATCCATCCCTGCCATCGGGTCATCTCCTCCTTTTTTAAAAACATATTCACTGTGCAACAAATAAGCGCCTCTCATCACCACCACATCACCGTTTTGCAAACCTGATTTTATTTCTATCCTGTCGCCGCTCTCCTGGCCGGTTTGCACCATCTTCATTTTATAAATATTTTTTCCTGTCTGCACCCATACGATGTTCATCTTGCCATCTCGTAACACAGCATCGGTGGGTAAAGTAAGGGCCTGCACATTTTTATTTTTAATGGTAACATAAGCCGGCATTCCCGGTTTTAACTGCCCGTCATTATTGGGTATGGTCACCCTTACCAGGTTCAGCCTGCTGTCGGCGGCAATTTCGGGATTGGCAAATTCAATTTTGCCGGTCCATTCTTTTCCGGGTATATCGGGTACCTGCACCAATGCAATTCCGGTCATATCAATGCCCGAAAGTTCAGATGCATATACTTGTGCCTCGGCCCAAAGTGTTGAAAGACCGGTTAGCCGTACAATGGTTGTTCCTTCTGCAACAAACTGCCCTTCCATTACCGGCAGCTCCGTTATATAGCCAGATGCAGAGCTGAAAAATGCTGTACGGAGTGTTGCATTTTTTGTACGGGCCAGTTCGTTGATCTGTCCTTCGCTCATGCCCCATAATAATAATTTTGTTTTAGCACTTTTTACCATGCGACTGAAATCGATAATGGAATTATCGAGTGTTTGCTGTTTTTCAAGTACTACTAAATATTCCTGCTTGCCTGTGTTTAGTTCTTCGCTGTAGAGATCATACAAATGTGCGCCTTTGGAAACATAGTCGCCGATAGCTCTATAATACAATCGGTCAATACGCCCCATGATTCTTGCACTTACGCTGTTGGTGTTTGCTTCATTGGAATTGAGCGTTGCTGTCAGCACTGTCTTATCTCCAATCATTTCATTTCGGATGGTATCTACCATAATATTTCCGAGCCTGATCTGCTCATCATTTAATGAAATTTCATCAGCTGCTGTATTGGATCTTT
>JBKJPN010000171.1:0-13746 GCA_046595125.1 Ferruginibacter sp. | reverse complement strand
CCAATAAATTTAATGCCATGATCGGCACATATCTGTGCAAACTTGGCATTCTCTGCTAAAAATCCGTAGCCCGGATGAATAGCATCGGCATTGGTGATTTCAGCCGCAGCCATAATGTGGGGAATGTTTAAGTAACTGTCCATACTGGCAGGCTTACCAATGCAAACCGCTTCGTCGGCAAACTTCACATGTAAACTATCCTTGTCGGCAGTGGAAAAAACCGCCACAGTTTGAATACCCATCTCACGGCAGGTACGGATGATACGTAAAGCAATTTCTCCTCTATTAGCAATTAATATCTTTTTAAACACAATCGTTTGAATTAAAAATTAAAAAATCAAAAGTAAAAAAATCAAAAGTGCGAATTTGTTTTGCCTTTTGAATTTTTTCTTAGGAAGGATCAACTAAGAATAAGGGCTGATCATACTCTACCGGGCTGGCATCTTCAACCAAAACCTTTACTATCTTGCCTTTCACTTCACTTTCAATTTCATTGAAAAGCTTCATCGCTTCAATGATACAAACTACTTTACCCGAAGTAACTTCTTCTCCCACGCTGGCGAGAACTGGTTTGCCGGGACCCGCTTGCCTGTAAAATGTACCAATCATCGGGCTTTTTATGGTTATCAGATTATCGGCTTTAGGTGCAGCTGGCGTAGCTGCAACGGGAGCAACGGGAGCCGCGGCCACTGGAGCCGGAGCTGCTGTATAAGCCGGAGCACCGCCACCAGCAATAATATGCTGTACAGGTTCTTTCTTTTGTTTTACGGTGATTTTTACCCCTTCCTCTTCAATGGTAATTTCTCCAATATTGGTTTTATTAATGAGCTTTACAAGCTCTTGGATTTGTTTGATGTCCATGTGTATTTTTTAAGAGTTAATTTGGTTTTTATTCGGGCTGCTAAGATAGGGCAAGAAAGCCGATAACACCAATCAAAAAATTTAGAATCGGCAAAAAATAGCCCATTTCTACTTAAAAATGCCTTTTTTTGCCCAAAAAAGCACAAAATTGAGCATAAATTACAAAAATAGAAAATGGGTAACAAGTTAATTTGTTACCCATTTTTATATGATTGAATCAGGTTATTCTTTAACTCTTTCTACGTATTCGCCGCTTTTTGTATTCACACGTATCAATTCGCCTTCATTTACAAATAAAGGAACGTTTACAGTAGCGCCTGTTTCTACCGTTGCAGGCTTTAATGTACGGGTTGCGGTATCGCCTCTCATGCCTGGTTCGCTGTAAGTTACCAGTAATACAATTTTATCGGGTAACTCTACGCCCATAGGTAAGTCAGTATCTCCATTAATCAATACCGATACTTCCTGTCCGTCTTTTAAAAACTTAGGTGCATCAATCATCGATTCTTCAACCGTTATCTGCTCAAAAGTTTCGGTATCCATAAAGCTGTAGCCTGTTTCGTCTTTATATAAATATTGATAAGGCTTTTTTTCTACTCGTACTGGATAAATGGTTTCTCCACTGTTCCAAGTAATTTCAATTGAGCGGTTATTGTCAACCCCTTTTAGCTTAGCCCAAACTTTGGCTGCTGCACGGGCTGTTTTGTTTTGCCCAAATTCAATAACCGTATAAAGGCTGCCATCTACTTTGATGATTAACCCCGAACGCACATCTGCTGTTGTTGCCATAATATTGTATTTTTAACCCGATACCTACCGGGGCTGCAAAAGTAGTAATAGTGAGGCTAAATCCGAAATTCAGTATTATACATGGTTGGTTTTACACTTAACATTCCATTATCAAACAAAGAATTTAGCTTTAGAAAAAATAAAAGATGAGGAAATACATCATTGGGATATGTTGCCTGTGCCTGATAAAAAGTGGTTATGCTCAAACTGATAGTAGCTTATTGTACCTACGTTTCCCAACAATCCCGCCCTTCAGCATCGTAAAAACAGCCGACAGCACTGTATTTACAAAGGATGACCTTGCCAAAAAGAAAGCTACACTAATCTTTATTTTCAGTCCCGATTGCGACCATTGCCAGATTGAAACCAAGGCTTTAACGGCTAATATAAAATTGTTTAAAAAAGCGCAGATCATCATGGCTTCTAACCAAGGTTATACGCTGTTAAGAGAATTCTACGATGAATATAAGATTGCTGACTATCCAAATATTATCATGGGTAGAGACCCCTCGTATTTTTTTGGCAGCTTTTATAAGATAAGAACCTTCCCATCTATATTTTTATATGATAAGAAAGGAAATTTTGTAAAAGCATTCGATGGCAGTGTTCCTGTAACTACAATCGCTTCTTACCTTTAGTTGCAAAATCGGGGTTTTTCCTGCAGTAGTATTTAATTATCTTTGTAACTCAATTAATTTTTCAACTTTAAATATAAAAAATGAAAGTAACTGTAGTAGGTGCCGGAGCCGTTGGAGCAACCTGTGCCGATAATATTGCCCGCAAAGAACTTTGTAGCGAGCTGGTTTTAGTAGATATTAAGGAAGGCGTTGCCGAAGGTAAGGCCATGGACTTAATGCAAACAGCTACCCTGCTTGGTTTTGATACCAATGTAATTGGCAGTACCAATGATTATTCTAAAACTGCAGGAACCGATGTTGCAGTAATTACATCTGGTATACCGCGTAAGCCCGGCATGACCCGTGAAGAGTTGATTGGCATTAACGCTGGCATTGTAAAATCGGTTACTGAAAATATTTTAAAGTATTCGCCAGATGCCATTATTATAGTTATCAGCAACCCCATGGATACGATGACTTATCTGGCTTTAAAATCAAGCGGATTACCAAAGAACCGCATCATTGGTATGGGCGGAATTTTGGACAGCAGCCGTTTCAAATATTTCCTTTCAACTGCCATGGGTTGCACTGCAACCGATTTGCAAGCTGTTGTAATTGGCGGCCACGGCGATACAACTATGATACCGTTGGCAAGATTGGCTACCTATCAGGGAACACCAGTTGCTAATCATTTAGATGCCGATACTTTGAAAAAAGTTGTTGCTGATACCATGGTTGGTGGTGCAACGCTTACCGGATTGCTGGGCACATCGGCTTGGTATGCACCAGGTGCTGCAGGTGCTGCATTGGTTGAAGCGATTGTAAGAGATGAGAAAAAATTATTTCCTTGCTGTGTTTATTTAGATGGCGAGTACGGGCAAAAAGATATCTGCATTGGGGTACCGGTAGTTATTGGCCGCAATGGTAAAGAAAAAATTGTTGATTACAAGCTAAATGATGAAGAGCAGGCTGCATTTAATAAAAGTGCAGATGCGGTGAGGAGTATGAACAGCGCGTTGGATGCTTTGTAGGAAAGTTATCTGTTTAATGAAAAAGGTGAAGGTTTTTGAAACCTTCACCTTTTTTTATTGGCGTTTATTAATTAACCCCATATACAATCATCTCTTTATTAATTTTTAAAACTAATCCTTGTAAAACTTTGCCAGGTCCAGCTTCTGTGAAATTAGTTGCGCCATCTGCAATCATAGCTTCCACACTCTGTGTCCACCGCACAGCACCGGTTAATTGGTCAATTAAATTTCTTTTTATGGCAGCGGGGTCGGTAACAGCTTTAGCCACCACGTTTTGGTAAACAGGGCAACTTGGTTCACTAAAATGTGTTGCATCAATAGCTGCCGCCAATTCTTCTTTGGCCGGCATCATTAATGGCGAATGAAAAGCACCACCAACAGGTAAAACCAATGCACGCTTTGCACCAGCTTCTTTCATTCGTTCGCAGGCTACTTCAATACCTTTCATTGATCCGCTAATAACCAATTGACCGGGGCAATTATAATTTGCTGCCACAACAACCTCACCGGTTTCTCTCATCACTACTTCGCAAATTTCTTCTACCTTATCATCTGCCAAGGCTAGTACAGCCGCCATGGTTGATGGATTCATTTCGCAGGCACGCTGCATGGCCTGTGCCCTAATGGAAACCAACATCAAAGCACTCTCAAAACTTAGTGAATTATTAGCCACCAGCGCTGAGAATTCTCCTAATGAATGACCCGCAACCATATCAGGTTTCGCATTGGGCAACGTTTTAAAAGCAATGACTGAATGTAAAAAAACGGCAGGTTGTGTAACATTGGTTTGTTTCAAATCTTCATCACTACCGCTGAACATGATATCGGAAATGCGAAAGCCTAAAATTTCATTAGCCTGTTCAAACATTTCCTTTGATTCCGGATTGCTGTCGTATAAATTTTTTCCCATTCCTCTAAACTGCGATCCTTGGCCGGGGAATATGTATGCATGTTTCATATAGTTCGTTTTAGATTACAAATAAAACAAAAAAATCCCTTTTAGTAAGGGATTAATTTTTTATAGCTACGAATGTGACTAGTGCAATTTTGCGCTAATGAGTTTTACAAACTCACTTCTTGTTTCATTCTTTTCAAACTCTCCCCAAAATGCCGAGGTAGTTGTTACAGAGTTTTGCTTCTCTACGCCTCTCATCATCATACATAAATGCGATGCTTCTATTACTACGGCTACACCTAAAGGATTAAGCGTTTCTTTTATTGAATTCAAAATCTGATGGGTTAATCTTTCCTGAACTTGTAACCTGCGACTGTAAACATCCACCACTCTGGCTATTTTGCTAAGGCCGGTAATGTATCCGTTGGGAATATAGGCCACGTGCGCCTTTCCGTAAAACGGCAACATATGATGCTCACACATGCTGTACAGTTCAATATCCTTGACTATAATCATTTCGCTCACATCTTCATGAAACTTGGCCGAATTTAAAATGGCGTTTGCGTCCATCTCATATCCCTGTGTAAGAAACTGCATGGCTTTGGCCACCCGTTCAGGTGTTTTCTCTAAACCTTCCCTGTTCGGATTTTCGCCAATTAGTTCTAAAGTTTTGCGGTAATTTTCCATCAGCCCCTTTGTGGTTGCTTCATCATACTGCTCAATTTTTTTATAGGCCATTCGGTTTGTTTTAATCTTAGTAAAAATCAGTTTACTGGGTAATCAACAAAATTTCTTTCAGTTTCATACAGCCGTATCTGCAGGTCAAATTCTGCATCAATCTTTTCTCTTAATATGGTATGTATAACAATAGCAATATTTTCGGCAGTAGGATTAAGTTTTTTAAAATCTGCCACATCTTCATTCAGGTTTTTGTGGTCGAAACGCTCCACTATATTTTCCTGTACAATATCGCTCAGCAGTTTCATATCCATTACATAACCCGTTTTTGCATCTGGCACACCAGTTACTTTAACAACCAGTTCGTAATTATGGCCATGATAGTGTGGATTGTTGCATTTACCAAAAACCTGTTCATTGGTAGCTGCATCCCAATCGGGATTGTGCAGGCGATGTGCTGCATTAAAATGTTCCTTGCGGTAAACGGCTACTTTATTCATGATACTTGGTATAACATTTAATATGCTGCATTGTTGAACAAATACTGAATAATTTTAGTTGAAGGTTAAAACAGAAGTCTGCTGCTCAAACACTTCAATGTAGAAAGTGAATTACAATTAAAGTTAGGATTTGTTTACCGGAAATGAAAATTAATCACCGTAGTATTCTACATAAATCCTGGGCGTTTCGGATAACTTAAGGCAATGCAGTTGAACCCCAGATGGCAGATGTGGAGTGAGTTCATTCCAGATGCCAATCACCAGATTTTCAATAGAACATATTTTACCCACCATAAAATCCACATCTACATTCAGATTTTTATGGTCAAGCTTATCAATAACATGCTCTTTAACAATAATGCTCAGTTTCTTAACATCATACACAAAACCGGTATCAGGATTGGGTTCACCTTTCAGAGTAACAAACAGCTCGAAGTTATGCCCATGCCAGTTTTCATTGGCACATTTACCAAATACTTCCTCATTTTTCTCCCTGCTCCATGCTGGGTTAAAAAGTTTATGAGCTGCGTTAAAATGTTCTATCCTGGTGATGTAAACCATTAAAATTCTAAAATTTTTGCAAAGGTAGCTTCTAATTCCTGAAATATGAAGCGTAAAGCCGAAATTTGTACTATGCAAATTCTAGTTATTGCCGCAACCAAAGCCGAAATTCAGCCATTTATTGATGCTGAGTCTGGCATTGATGTGCTAATCACAGGCGTTGGCGTTCCTTCAACAATATATCACTTGCAAAAAAGAATTCAGCAGATACAATATGACCTAATTATTCAGCCAGGAATTGGCGGCAGTTTTAAACCCGAATATGATTTAGGACAAACCTTTATAATAAAACAGGATTGTTTCGCTGATTTGGGTATTGAAGAAGACAAAAATTATAGGCCGATATTTGAATCAGGCTTTGCTGATAAAAACGAGTTTCCATTTAAAGAAGGCTGGTTAATTAATGCTGCTGAAATTTTAGATGATTTAGATCTGCCCAAAACAAAAGCCATTACGGTAAATAAAATAAGCGATAGTGAGTTGCAAAAACAACAATACATAAATGCATTTGATGCAACGGTTGAAAGCATGGAAGGAGCAGCATTGCATTATGTTTGTCTGCAGGAAAATATTCCATTCATCCAAATAAGATCAGTTTCAAACTTTGTTGGCGAAAGAGACAAAAGCAAGTGGAAGATGCAAGATGCCATCAGCAATTTAAATGCTGAATTAATAAAACTGATAAATAAATTAACCGCCCAACCATGAAACTCTCCTTAGGTTTTTCGCCCTGCCCAAACGATACATTTATTTTTGATGCACTGGTTAATAATAAAATTGATACTGGTAACCTGTCGTTTGATGTAGTGCTGGATGACGTGGAAACACTTAACAGATGGGCATTACAAGGCAAATTGGATATCACCAAACTAAGCTATGGGGTTTTACCGCTGGTGCTGAACGATTACATTGTTTTAAACAGCGGCAGTGCGTTGGGGACAGGTGTTGGGCCGTTGTTAATATCAAGCCCCCTACCCTTCGGCTCCGCTCAGGATGTGGGGGAACTAGGGCAAGATAAGGCCACGATTGAAGCAAGCTCAATTGCTATACCGGGTGAGCATACTACATCCCATTTACTTTTTTCTATGGCATATCCCGAGGCCAGAAACAAAATATTTTTACGGTACGATGAAATAGAAAATTTTGTATTGGAAGGCAAAGGCCTGGGTGTAATTATTCACGAAAACAGATTTACCTACGAGGCCAAAGGCCTCCATAAAATTATTGATCTGGGCGATTATTGGGAAAAGAAAACTCAAAAAGCGATTCCATTGGGAGGTATCGTAATAAAAAGAAATATTGATTCTGCAATAAGTTTACAAGTTGATGCACTCATCAAAAAAAGTGTTGAATATTCTTTTGACCATCACCACCCTACATTAACACAATTTGTTAAAACAAATTCACAGGAAATGAGTGAAGACGTTATGTTGCAACACATTAATCTCTACGTCAATAAATACTCCATTCAATTGGAAAGCACCGGCAAAGACGCAGTATTGGAATTGTTAAATATTCACAAAGAAGTAAATAAAACTGACTCCATTGAAACCAAAACTATATTTTTAGGTGACCAACTACCCTAAAATTATTGTATGCGAAAAAACTTATTGCTGTTTTCTATTTTACTCTTGCTAATTCCGGCTATTGCATCGGCCCAGGCAAAAAATAAAGACGAAATAAAAGTTTTTCTGGATTGCAACGCCTGGTGCGATATGAGCTATATTAAAACCGAAATCAATTATGTTGATTTTGTTCCCGACCGTTTTCTGGCTAATATATATATAATGATTACTTCCCAATCTACCGGCTCAGGCGGACGGGAAATAAAAATGCAATTAGGCGGACAGGAAAATTTTAAAGGAATGAATGACACGCTGCAGTTTTACAGAAACAGTGTAGACACAGATGATGAATACCGCCGACGGCTGGTTCAATATTTAAAACTGGGACTAACCCGTTATATAGCCAAAACCTCGCTGGCCCAAAAAATTGAAATAACTGCGTCGATAAAAAAGAATGAAGAAGCGGTAAATTCATTAACTAATAAAAAAGACAAATGGAATTTTTGGGTGTATAATGTAGGATTAGATGGTAATTACAATTCCGACGATTACAGTAAAAGCTACCGCATATCCGGCAGGATTTCGGCAAACCGGGTTACTGAAAAACTTAAGGTGAATTTGAGAGCCAGTATTTCAACTAATGAACGAGTAATAAATTTTGATGGTCATGAAGACCGATTTAACAATAACAATTACGGTATTTATTCTACCGTTGTAAAAAGTTTAACCAATCATTGGTCGGCCGGCGGCTTTGCTTCATTTAACCATAATACGTACAGTAATTATCAAACGCAGTATACCATTATGCCGGCAGTTGAATACAGTTTCTTTCCCTACAAGGATGCAGTAAAAAAGTCGATTACCTTGTTTTACCAAATTGGACCGTCTTATAATACCTACATAGATTCTGGCTACTACAATACACCTGAACACTTGGTTTTCAGTCAATCACTTTCATTAAATATTGGATTTACTCAAAAATGGGGAAACTTAAGTTTTAACGCTAACTGGAATAATTTCCTAAACCCTTTTACCTTGGACAGTGGTAATGTTAAGGGTAGAACAGTAAACAGGTTTTCGTTGGGTGGAAATCTTGAAATAAGAATAATAAAAGGGCTTTCTTTTTATGTGTCGAGCAATGCAGATTTTACAAAAGGCATCTATCCAAACATACCCCGCAAGTTTTTTTCAAGAGATGATTTGCTTACCAATACACGGCAATATCCTACTCAAAAAGGATTGTACGCTTACTTTGGAATTAATTATCGATTTGGTTCTATTTATAATAATGTGGTTAATCCCCGTTTTAGCAATAACAGTTTTTAACTATTTTTCTTCAATGCTTTTGCATAGGTTTCTAGGCAGCGCTTACGGGCAAATACATGCTCCACAATTGGCGTTGGATAAAGCATATCATTTATGTCGGGCACCCATTTGTTTATGTATATTAACTGTGGATCAAATTTTTTTGTTTGCAAATAAGGATTAAATATTCTAAAATAAGGAGCCGCATCGCAACCACTACCAGCCGCCCACTGCCAACCACCGTTATTAGCAGCCAGATCAAAATCTAATAATTTTTCTGCAAAATAGGTTTCGCCTAGGCGCCAGTCGAGTAACAGGTGTTTACACAAAAAAGAAGCAACAATCATTCGCACTCGGTTGTGCATAAATCCTGTTTCATTTAATTCCCGCATGCCTGCATCTACAATCGGATATCCGGTTTGTCCATTGCACCATTTTTCAAATTCACCAGTATCCCGCCGCCATTCAATATTATCATAAGCTGGTTTAAATGCTTTACCCGCTCCCACTTGTGGAAAATGCCAAAGTATCATTTGATAAAAATCACGCCAGATTAATTCATTGAGAAAGGTCTCACTCAATGGCCTGGTTTGAACTGCAAGCTGCCTGATACTGATGGTGCCAAATCTTAGGTGAACACCCAGTTTTGATGTTGCAGAAAGGGCAGGAAAATTTCTCAGTTCGCCATATTTTTGAATCAATTCCTCCTTCAGTTCCTTAGATGGGAAGCCTTGCTTCGTTTTCGCAAAACCCATCGACTGCAAATCTGGTATGGGTTGAGCGTCGTGTTTTAAAAAATCATGAAGGTATTTTTCTGTAGCAAAGGATTTCAAATGGGCATCTTGTAAAATTGATTTCCATTTGCGACTGTAAGGAGTAAATACTGTATAGGGAGTCCCGTCATCTTTTATCACTTCATCTTTTTCAAAAACCACCTGATCTTTATATGAATTGAATATAACAGCATGACTTTCCAGCAATTCGGCTATTGAGCTATCTCTTTTTCTGGCATAGGGTTCATAATCATGATTGGTAAAAACTTCCTTTACCGCATATTTTTTCAACAGCCCCTCAAAAACCTGTTCGGGTGTACCATAAAACACTTGCATGGAAAAGCCAGATTTTTGCAGTTCGTCCTGTAATTCCAATATAGCCGAATGTATAAATTCAACTCTGGAATCGTTTTTGTTTTCCAGCCTATCTAAAATATTTTTATCAAAAATAAATATCGGTAATACAGGCAAATTGCCTTTTAGTGCATGATACAATCCGGCATTATCTGCTAATCGCAAATCACGCCGGAACCAGAAAATATTTATTGTCTGCATAAGTAATACAGCTAAAACAAAAAGACTACAAAATAGTTGGACTCAATAAGGAATAAATTTTTTGCGTAAAATTATTGCTGTACTTTTTAGCCTCAATACTTTGTACCCAACGTAAGTTATAAATGGAATTGGTTAGGAAAACTTCGTCCGCTTCCATCAGGTCGTTTTCGGTTAAAGCAGTTTCGTTTACCAAAATATTGTTAGCTGCCAACTTACTGATAATATTTTTCCGCATCACCCCGGCAATACAACCTTCGTCAAGTGATGGGGTATAAACCATTTCATCTTTTACCAAAAAAATATTGGCAATGGTAGTATCGCAAAGATTGCCTGCAGTATTGAGCACAATAGCATCGTTCCATTTTTGCTTTTTACTTTGCATGGCAGCCATCACATAGGGTAAAAAATTATTGTGCTTAAGATTACTCAATATGTCGCAGCTTTTTTTTGCATCACTGTAAATACCTAATACAAGTCCGTTGCTGTTCCACTGGCCGGCAGTGTCGGGCAAAGCCCAGGTTTGAATTAGATAATCGGGAACAGGGTCAACTTCGTCATACAAGCCACCATCACGCCGGAAAACAGTAAACCTAACCCTCGCAATTTTTTGATGCGCATTCTTTTTCAGGAGGTTGTGGACTTGCTGTGTTAACTTTTCAATCGTAAAATGAATGGGTACTTTAAATTGTAAAACCTCCAAGCCGTTTAGTAATCGGTTAAAATGATCAGCCGCAAAATAAAGTTCGTTGGCATTGCTTTTCATAGTTTCAAACAACCCATCGCCAAAGCGCAGTCCTCGGTTGTTAATCGAAATCAGCTTTTCATCTTGCTTGTATAATTTGCCATTGTAATTATAGAATTCCATCTTTCAAATATAATATTATAGGCAGTATAAAGGAATTGTTCATTAAAAATAATGTCCCCCGATTAACGGGGGACAAATTTTTCTTTGTAGTGTTAGGGGAACAAAATTCAAAAAAAATATTAAAATTCTTCGTCTAGAATATGGTTTTTAACCGCATACATAATTAAACCGGCAGTGCTTTTGGCGCCTGTTTTAACTTTCAGTTTATCACGTATGGCTTCCACTGTACGGGGGCTCAGATCTACGATGTCGGCAATTTCTTTGGTGCTTTTTTCTTCACACATTAATTTAAGAATCAGCGTTTCTTTGTCGTTCAAATTAGCTTCCTGCTGCATCATGCGATGCGGTGGCACATCATTACGCTGTTTCAGATTGGTAAGCAAGGCCTTATTGGTTAATGAATTAAAATAGTATTCCTGTTCAAAACAGGTTTTAATAGCTTCGTAAATAATTTCGCTGTCGCTGGTTTTGGTAAGATAGCTGTTTGCGCCAATTTCCATCAATTTGGTAATCATACTATGATCGTCCATCATGGTTAGCATGATGATTTTTATATTTGGATACAGTTTTTTTATCTCGGGCAAGGTTGCAATACCGTCCATGATGGGCATTTGAATATCCAACAGGATTACATCAACTGGGATCATTTTCAGCATATGCAACAAATGCATACCGTTATCTGCTTCTCCTATAACTTTTACATCTTTTTTGGCGCTCAAAGCTGTTTTAACACCTGCACGGTACAGCACATGATCGTCGGCAATGATAACTTTAATCGGTTCAGTAATGTTTTCGTTCATAATAACATTTTTCGTTTTCAGGATTGGGTTTTCGGTAGGTATATAACGATGGGTGCAAGTTCAAATTATATCCAAAAACAATAAAGAGTGTAATTACCCTTTATGCTGTATAGGGATTTTACGCACAAACAAAGGATTTATCCGCTACTTAACCTCAACTGATAAAATATGATATGTGCGGATTTTACTTGGTTATAAAATCTGCTACTCAATCAGTTTATTACGCATTCCATACATAATAAGCCCACCAATGGTTTTGGCATCCACTTTGGTTTTCATGTTTTGCCTGATCGTTTCAATTGTACGCGGACTCAGAAAAATTATTTTCGATATTTCCTCCGTGGTTTTATCTTCCGAAAGTAATTGAAGTATTTTCAACTCCTTTTCGTTAAAACTTACGGGGATGTTGCTGCCATAGTGCTGGCGTACATTCTTCTTCTGCATCAACTTCCCCATAACAGCTTTGTTAACCAGCTCATTAAAGTAAAAATCGTCGTTCATACAGGTAAGTATGGCTTCGTATATCTCTTCGGGATCAGTAGTTTTGGTAAGATAAGCATTGGCGCCCATTTCCATCATTTTACTAATCATTTGCTGATCGTCGTACATGGTGAGTACGATAATCTTGATATCCTCGTATTCCTTGCGGATAAGTTGAATGCCATTGATACCGTCAATTTCCGGCATTCTTATATCCATCAAAAGCACATCTGGCTTTTTAATGGCTATTTTATGAAGCATATCCTTTCCGTCTTCTGCCTCCCATAACATTTTAAGATTTTCTTTGCCCGACAATGCCATTTTAATTCCATCACGGAAAATTTTATGGTCATCGGCTATCGCAATTTTAATTTGCTGACTGTTTTGCATAGTAATTGACAATTGGGGTTAGTCTGTAACCATGCCAAGTTACAATTTTAAGGTAAGACTGCAATTTGTTTAAACTATAATATTGTATTTTTTTTTGTTCGTATTAGAATGCTTTATAAATCTTTAGCAATTCACTCGTAGTTTTACTATACCCATGTTTCGTTGATTTACGAATGCCTTTTGTAGTAGTACCCATAAAAAAAGTAAATATTACAAAACCAAAATCGGGCAATAATCCGCTTGTGTAGCTTCAGCAGGCTTTATACATTTGTACCAGTTGATTGACGTTGGCTTAATGAATATCCCAATATCCAATGATCCAATAGAAATACAAATATTTCCACTTATCCAACGAAAAACCTGTTTGTGCTTGTTTTGTCAGTGTCAATCAACTCTTTTACCCAGGTTCCGCTTTAAAAATCCGAAAATCAAATTTGTTCGTAGGTTAACAGGGCATAGTTCCTATAGTTGTAACTTTTAACTTACAAAAAAACAAAATAAGCATATAAGAAAATATCCAAATAAGTATATATCCCATTCTGCTCCTTTCCGCAAGTAAAACTACGAAGGTAAACTTACCACTGTTCTCCATAGTAATTTTACTATATTATTTTCGTACATTTACCCTATATTTTATCGTTTATTTACGCACATTTTATTCAGAATCCTTTGCGATGGCGCTTTTTAGCCATTTTGCAGGTTTGAAGTCAAAATCAAGGGGGTTGTCAGACTTTAGCATTAGTTCGAAGTTTACAGTTCACAATTACTTTTGGAAACCTTAAAACTAATTTATTATGATGTCAGGTATTATCGATATGCTGGTTGAGTGTTTTGCTTAATTAGTTTATCAATTATATTTTTGAATTCAAGATTCAATGGTTATTTTTGAATAAATAACCATTTTTTATCGAACAGAATTTAAAATATATAACTTACTTTTCTGAAATTCTACCTTTTTTTCTTTGCCTTATCTTTCTTAAAAGAATGATAACCAAAGAAAAAAAGGTATTTTTTTTATACACCGCTATCATAGCAGTTCTCGTAATAATTGGATTTTCTTTTTTATATTTTTATAACTCAA
>JBKJPN010000161.1:0-4512 GCA_046595125.1 Ferruginibacter sp. | reverse complement strand
CCGCCGGAATATTTCTGATATCGAATATAAATAATTTAAGCAGGGTTAATGTAAACAGGCTTAACGATATAATACGCAGGGTACGGTATTTAGTACGCATGCCCAGCCACATAAATGCAAAGGAGCAAAGTCCCCACAAAATAGGAAGGCCGGTTTTAAAATAAACTCGTTGTATTTCGGCTAGTGTATTATTGGCTTCGTAAAAAACTTGGTTTGTCAGCAAATGTACTTCTACACTTAAATACAGCACTACAAATGCACAAATTAACCAGGTAATAAAATCGCTACCGCCTTTTTCAGTAGGCTTTTGCTGCCTAAATAAGTCAATAAGTCTGTATAGCACTATGGCAACCAAAACAGCAGCTGCCCAATGTGCCCAAAAGTGAATGCCATTATTAGCTGTAGTCAACATATTGGCCTGTACAAAATAAATTTTTGATATAGAGACGATGTATAAAAAAATACAGGCAGCAAGCATTATAGCATGTACATACCAATGCGGCTTAAGTTGTTTTACATTTTGCGTAACTGTAATTAGAATATTTATAAAAGCAATTGCGTACAGTAACAGGTATAGCATATTAATTCCGGTGCCGGGATAATAATAAATAAACTGGTAGTTTATTTCCAGTGCACCGGCGGCAAACAAAATAACGATGGCACAAATGCGGAATACTGTTTTGCCAGGGATGATGGAGGACGAAATTGCTTTTATGTTTTCGTCTTCTTTATTGCGTATTACAAACAGCAGATAAGTGGCTGTAGCGGCAAAAAGGCTGGTGATAAAACCTTTGTTGGCGATGATGGCTATTTTTTCGAAACCAGAATAACTGTATAGCCCTACCCAGTCCATCAATATGCTCACCAGCATCAATAACCAAACCAATGCAGCTGAAAACTGAATGATTCGAATTTTAGATTTGGTAAAAAGCCAATAAAGTAAAACAGCTTCACTTGCCCAAAACAGGGTAATATAATTTCCCTCCAATTGAAGGGGCGCTGTAATAGAAATAAAAGTAAGGGTAATGCCAATGAGCAGATATAAAATATTGCTATCAACTTTTTGTTTTCTAAACAGAACAAAGGAAAGTATCAAATTAAAAACACCCATCGATGCACTGAACAATCCACGGTAGGCTGTTGCACCCATATTGTTGAGGCAGTATATGCCAACAGCAAAATATAATGCAGTATTGGCCATCAGAATACCAAAATCGGATGCTATGAATTTCTTTTTTTCTTTTATGTTGTGAGCGATATTGATAACCAAGAACAGCAGGTAAAAAATACTGGCGAACAAGAGTCCGTTTTTGAAAGTAACAGCTGGCTCGTCGTTTTGTAAAAACAGTAACCAACTTCCAAACATAAATACGGTAAAAATAAAATTAAGCAGGTTAAGTAAACGCCAGCTTTTGTTGTATGCAATTACCAGCAGTCCGCTGTTTAATATAATAAGGTAGGTAAACAATACTCTATAATTACCGCTGCCAGTACTTATTAAAAAGGGGGCCGCAAAGCCGCCAATAAGTGCAATGATTGCCAGTTCCTGTTTATCATACAACAATGCAAGCGTTGCTGCAAAAGCCGTTATCACAATCATGATGATGAAAGCAGTAGTTTGGCTGAACAGGTTAAACTGCTGGAAGGCCAGCGTGATAGTAAAATAAAAAACAGCCATACCTCCCCCCGCTAATACCGAGCTGAAACTGCGATATGTATTGCGGAACCTGTGTGCCAATGCAACCAATATGCCGCCACACAATATACCAATGGCAACTCGGGCAACTCGGCCAATCCAGTCTTGATCAATGGCGTATTTTACAAAATAGCCAATGGCCAATACCAATATGGCAATGCCAATTTTGCTGATAAGGTTTTCGCCAATGAATTTTTCCAGATCGGGATTGCGCTCAAAGAAGCTGGGAGCAGGTTCTTTTTGTTTATTTTTTTGGGGAGTGCTTATTATTTCTTTTTCCTCAACGGTTGTAATAATGTTTTTCTTTTCAGGCTCAATAGGCGCAGCTGATACTTCTTTTGCTTTTAGTAATTCCGGCGCTGTCTCAGCTTTATCATCAGCAATTTCGAAAATACTTTTGTAAGGTTTCTCTTCTTTAACCGGCTTAGGTGTTTCTATAGTTTCTTTTTTTGTGGCATTGAAACTTGAAAGCTGCCTACGAAGGAACTTTAACTCATCGTCTAGTTTTTGAAATTGTTGAGCGAGTTTACTGTTTTGATTAATGATAATAATCAGAATGATTATCAGCAGCAACACAGAAAGTAATGCCATACAGTAAATATTGGTTAAGGCTAAGATAAAGCAGCCCAAAATGATTAAGTGAATTATTATTGTTAAACTTTCAACTCAACATAAATCGGGCAGTGATCGCTGTGCTTTACATCCGGAAAAATATCCGCATCCTTTAGTTGTTTTTTCAACGGTTCGGTTACAGTGATATAATCAATACGCCAGCCTTTGTTATTCAAACGTACTGTAGGAAAACGCTGGCTCCACCAACTGTACCGATGTGGCTCGGGATGAAATTCCCGGAAAGTATCAACCCAGCCACTGGCTAAAAACTTCGTCATCCACTCACGTTCTTCGGGCAAAAACCCACTGCTTTTTTTATTGCCTTTGGGATCGTGAATATCAATTTCGTTGTGGGCAATATTATAATCACCAACCAAAACAATTTTTGGGTGTTTCTTTTTTAGTTTGTTGAGATACTTGTGAAATTCGTCCAGCCACTGGTATTTAAAACCCTGTCGTATATCACCGCTGGTACCCGAAGGAAAATAGGCGTTGATTAAACGTATGTCGCCGAAGTCGAGCTGAATTACACGCCCTTCATCGTCGCTGGAAGGAATGCCGCAACCAATATATACATGGTCGGGCTTTATCTTGGTAAAAATGGCTACGCCGCTATATCCTTTTTTCTGGGCACTAAACCAATGGTGATGAAAACCCAATTCTTCCAATTGTTTAACATCAACGTCGCCCTGGGTTGCTTTTGTTTCTTGCAGACAGATGATATCTGCTGGATTTTTTTTCAGCCAGTCAATAAAACCTTTTTTTATAGCAGCACGTATGCCGTTTACATTGTAAGAGATTATACGCATAATGAGATTGTTTAGCGGTAAACTTACGAAACAATAATTGTAGGTTATTCCAAAATAGGCCTTAACCATCTTGTTGCATCCTCAATACTCATCCCTTTTCTTTTGGCATAATCTTCCAGCTGGTCTTTTTCAATTTTACCAACGCCAAAATATTTACTATCGGGGTTTGCAAAATACCATCCGCAAACAGATGCCGCAGGATACATAGCCAGTGATTCGGTTAGATGGATGCCTGTGGCTGCTTCTCCACCCAGCAATTCAAACAATTTATATTTTTCGGTATGATCTGGACAAGCAGGATAGCCCGGTGCAGGACGAATACCCATGTACTCTTCTTTAATTAATTGCTCATTGCTAAGATGTTCTTCTGAAACATAGCCCCAGTATTCTGTTCTCGTTTTCTTATGAAGTAGTTCTGCAAACGCTTCAGCAAGTCTGTCGGCCAAGGCTTGTAGAATGATTTTGTTGTAATCATCATGATTGGCTTCAAAGTTTTTGATATGGGATTCGATGCCTTGGATGGTGACAGAAAAAGCCCCAAGGAAATCAGCCCCCTGTCCCCTCCCGATTTCATCGGGATAAACTCCGGGGGAACTTAGATTGCTACTTTCTTTGATTGAGGGTTGAGACTTTATTTCCCGGATGATAGTCTCTTTAATCTCATCCAGCTTTTTAATAACTTCATCATTGGTAAATCTGATGACTTTAAATCCATTTTTCTGCAACCAATCTGTTCTCGTTTTGTCAGCTTCCATATTTTCGGGTAGCTGATGTGTAAGGCCATCAATTTCTATAATCAATCTCTTATCCAAGCAAACAAGGTCTGTAATATATTGTCCTATGATATGTTGCCTTCTGAATTTAAATCCTTCTAATTGTTTGGTCTTTACCAATTCCCAAATAGCTTCTTCTGCTTTGGTTGGCTGATTTCTATGCTGCAAAGCATATTCTTTCAAGATAGGATAAGTAGCAGGATCTGCCCATTCATATCCGAAGCCCGCTTTTTCTTCCCCTTCCCCTCGGGAAGGGGCTTCAGTGGAATCTTGTTTTGCTGAAGACAATGCTGGGGATGGGCTTATGAAATCAGCCAGCGATAAATTTGGTTGCCCCGCAGTTTTCTTTACCTGTTGTCGCAAAAACTCCAGTTTGATTTTTGATTTTTGATCTGTGACTTCAATGGTATCTGCAGCTGTTTTCTCGGCTTCCCAAAATCCTACAACCCCTTTTGCCGTCAGCCATTTTTCATCAATGATTTGTTGTAATAGTTTTTTAGCATCGTTGTAAAGCTTGGTTGCTTCCACGCCAATTACGCTATCGCTAAGTATGGCCGGAAATTTTCCATGCATTTCCCATGCGATAAAAAATGGTTGCCAGTCTATGTATTCGGCAATTTCT
>JBKJPN010000065.1:0-12966 GCA_046595125.1 Ferruginibacter sp. | reverse complement strand
CGTGCTATTGCCAAGATTATCATTGCTGTATAAGATTAATCATCATTTTACATCCCGCCTTGGTGGCGGCATGGGCTATAAAGCACCAACAGTATTTAATGCCGATGTAGATGAACGTTTTTTAGCTCGCCATAATCTGGCTCCCGGAATTTTATTGGAAAAATCACTGGGCACAAACTGGGATATAAATTACAAAGGCCAGATAAACGGCTGGCATCTTACCGTTAACCAGATGTTTTATTTTACACAAATTAACCGCCCGGTAATTGCAGATAAAAATGGAGGCACTTACTATAATTATATTAACGCAGACAAACCCTTAAACACAAAAGGTTTTGAAACCTATATTGCTGCTTCGCATGATGAACTGGAAATATATTTTGGATATACCTATACGGTTGCCAAACAAAAATTTGATGCTGTGCATCCCAATGTAAGCCTGAGTGCAAGGAATAAATTTGCAACAGTGGTTGCTTATGAATTTACGCCTCACTTCAGAGCAGGTGTGGAGGCGGCGTATACCGGAAAACAATATTTGGATGATGGCACTAAAACGCCGGGCTATTTATTTGCGGCAGCCATGATAAGATATGATATTGGCAAAGTTGCGCTGGTATTAAACGGCGAAAATTTATTTGATTATCGCCAGACAAAAAAAGAAAATATTGTTTATGGCAACCCCGCCAACCCGTCTTTTAAACAAATATGGGCTCCTATTGACGGTAGGGTGATTAATTTATCGGCGAGGATAAAATTTTAACCAGCGTCTGCCATCTAAAATTTCTTAGAGAATGCTATAATTTTTAAAATAAGCGAAGTAGATTTATGAACTAAAAAATAAAGTTTGTCAGCCAAAGACATATTAATTATTGAGAGCCTCGCTGATTTTGAAAAAAAGATCAACCGGGACGACCGCCCTTACGACATCAATATGATGTTGATGCCGGGCACACTGGAGGATAAACATAAAGATGTTGATCCCGACAAAGGCATACAGGCTTTGCGGCGGCAGTTTAACCTTATTTATATTTTAACCGGCGGTGTGCATGATGTACACCTAGGTGCCGATTACCGCTGGCTGAAACCAAATGACCTTGTCATTGTTCCTGAAAATATTTTATACGCTTCATCTAATGTGCGTAACTGCATTGGATATTGCATGCATTTTAAAACCGAATACATTCAATCGCTGTTAAAGAATCCGCTGGCGCAGGAATTTCCTTACCTGGATATGGAAGCGGAACATATCGTTAATGTTACTGAAGAAGAAGCTGAAATTATCAAACAGTCTTTCGTGGATATAATAAAAGAATACGAAAGATTTTCGCCGGAGAAAGATCACCTGCTCCGTAATTATGTTCATATACTGCTGCTCCGCATCCGTGAAATTTACCGTCCTCATGCAAAAAAAATAAATGAAACAGCAACCCGGTCCATGAAAATTGCGGGACAATTTAAGCGGCTTGTTGAAAAGAATTTTATTGAAATAAGGGAAGTGAGTAAGTATGCTGCACTGTTACACATCACTCCCAAACATTTATCAGAAGTGATAAAAGAGCATACGGGCAGATCGCCGAAAGAAACCATTAACGATATGTTGTTGCTTGAGGCAAAGGTATTGCTTGGCTCAACCGACTTTACGGTTACAGAAATTGCACATCGCCTGCATTATACCGATCAGGCACATTTTTCTCATTTTATAAAACAGCATACCGGCTGCTCTCCGCTGCTGCTGCGTAAAAAACTCTGAAACTTACATAGTCTGCCGAAATTTATACAAGGTAACGGCCGTTCCCCGGCGCATCTTTGTATAAGTTAATAACAGGGCATTCATACAATTATTTCACTTAAAAAATTAAACAATGAAAGCAGAATTAAAAGATTTTTCTAAACCAGATGAGGTACGGGAATTTCCAAAAGGAAAACTGGAGCTGATGACAATCGGCAATGCAACAATTGGTCGTGGCATTTTTGAAGCCGGATGGAAATGGTCGGAATCGGTACAGCCATTGGCAAAAACAAAGAGTTGCGAAGCGCCGCATTTTCAATATCATGTATCAGGGATACTGATGGTACAAATGGATGATGGCACTTTACTGGAATGTAAGCCCGGCGATGTTTCATTGCTGCCGATGGGGCATGATGCCTGGGTGGTTGGCGATGAACCTGCCGTGGTTATTGATTTTCAGGGCATGATTGATTATGCTAAAGCATCTAAATAAAATAATTCATTTTTTAAAACTTCAGTTATGTTTATTGTACGTGATATTTTTCAACTAAAGTTTGGCGCTTACAAAGAATCCAAAGCATTACTGGATGAGGCTTACAGTAAAGGCCTGCTGCCAGATGCAAAATCGGCCAGGATATTATCCGACTTTACGGGAGATTCTTACCGGCTGATATTTGAAGAAGGACATGATTCACTGGCAGCTTACGAAAAATCCTTAATGGAAAGTATGGGGAAAAAACAATGGAAGGCCTGGTATCAAAAATTTAAAGTGCATATTGCAGGAAGCCAGAGAGAAATTTTAAAGCAGGTAATGTAGTGTTATAAATAAGTCAGGTTTTTAAAACCTGACTTATTTAAATAATTTATTCACCCGGATGATATTTCCTTTCCACATGCTTCATCACATCTTCCTTATAAAACAACACATCTTTAAACTGTCCTTTGCTGTACATCAAACCTTGGTCAAAAAAATGTTTTGAATTTGCATCACCACTTTCGCCACCGGCCAATAAAGATTTTGCTTTTATTCTTTTGCCAAATTCCACCACGGCAATAAAACTATTGCCGTTTACACCATATCTTTTTTTAGTACCCGTAAAATAACGGCTGGTATAAGATGGTAGCATGCCCCAAGCAGAAGATGCAAAACCTACTGGTATGCTGGGTTTGCTGTCATCAAATTTGTTATCAATATCAGATGATATTCTTTGAAAGCGATTTAGTTCGCCCCAGGCAATTTGCCAGCTGCCAAATTTTGCTTTCAATTCTTTGATAACAGCCCGCAGCGGAGTGATTAGTTCAGTAGCTGTTGCATTTGCAACAAAAGCATTGGTCTTATCTACCTGGTCGGCATCGGGTTTATCCGCAACTATTGTTTTGTTTATTGAGGAAGCAATTTTTTGTCCCCACTCAATAGCCAATGTAGTAGCAACCGATTTTTCGCCACAACGAAAATCCCAGGCTTTTAAAATATTCGTTACTTCCAGCAAGTCCAGAAACATGCTGTCGTTGGTAAAAACATTTTTTTCAAAAGCTTTAACCAATGCAGGAATAGTTTTTTCAAACGCGGCCAGATAAGTATCATAACCCGCAGCAATCACTTTATCGATTGTGTATTGTTTTTCTTTATCCAAAACACGCACAGCATTTATACCGCGGAAATTTTCTCCATCGGGTGCCAGATAAGTTGCATAATCCGTTTTCTTTGGACTGTATTTTCCGGCAACAGTAAATGGAGTTGAGTTGCAGTTTTGCAGCCAACCATTTGCTGGATTATAAAGATGTACACTCTCATCTACCGTATGATAGCCTTGCCACTCGGTTGCCGAAGTGGTTCCGTCAACTGGTTTTTCCCAATCGTATTTTGCATTACGCTTTGGTAAAAAATTTCCATGCCAATAGGCGATATTGCCTTCTGCATCGGCATACACGGTGTTGTTGCTGGGGTTGGCACCCATGTCCATAGTCTTTTTAAAATCGGCAAAGCTATTTGTTTTGGTACGTAACCAGCTTTGCATAAAACCTTTTGTATCGCGGTTGTTGTGGCGGAGACTTAAATATTGATCATCACGTTTTGCCATGATTGGGCCATGGTTTGTAAAGAGGGCATTAAAAACTTTGACCTCAAACCCGATTGCTGTTTTTACTTTTATGCTGATTTGTTTTTTTATGACAGGTTTTTGCTTGCCATCATATTCATAAAACCAATCGTTATTAATTTTGCTAAGCTTTTCAATATACGCATCCGATATATCTGCCTGGCTACTGGTATGCATCCAGCCGCAATGCTCGTTAAAGCCCTGGTAAACGAAAGGTTGCCCCCAGGTTACTGCGCCATAAGCATTGAGTCCTTCTTCACTTACCATATGCACCTCGGGTCTAAAATAAAAAGTAACATGTGGATTGATGTATAAAATGGCATTGCCATTTGCAGTAATCTTTGGCGAAAAAGCAAATCCGTTTGAGCCGGTCAGCTCCTCCTCTTTATATTCGACCTTAGCGATCGCTTCATCAGACCCCGAATAAAAGTTTTTTAGTTCGGCAGTTGATATCCCAGCAGTGCTAATAGAACCAATGCTTCCATCGGTCCACAACAATGGATACCAGGGCTGAAAACGATTTAATAAAACAGGTTTCGTTTTTGGATTTTTATACAGATAGTAATTAATGCCATCGGCGTAAGCATTCAATATTTGTTTTAACCAAGCTGGCGAATTCTTGTAATCTTTTAAAGCATCGGCAGTATCTATCACCAAACGAATAAGCAAGTCGTTGTACAAATCTTTTTCGCCATTTACTTCCGATAAGCGGCCAAGTTTGTCAATATAATTCAGCTCCACTCTTTTAAAATCATCTTCGCATTGAGCATACAGTAAACCAAATACCGCATCGGCATCTGTCTTGCCATATACATGCGGTATGCCATAATTATCTCGTATGATGGTTATGTTGGCGGCCTGTTTTTCCCAGGCTTTAATTTCTGTTTGTGTAAACGGCTGTGCAAAAGCAGCAAAAGGAAGAAGGAGGAGGAATAAAATTATTTTCATAAACTAAATGTAATTCTTTATTTAATAAAGCCGTCTTTTAACAAATGGTATACCAGGGTATTTTGAATTGAGGTTAAAAAAATAGTTACATTAACAGTATGTTTTATAACTTTAATTTACAGATGAACCGCAGGAAAACCGTTTTTTATTAATCAAGCCTATGAGTGTTTTCTTTATCATATTAGCCGAGTTTCTTTTTGTCTCTATTTTAATCATGTTGCTGTTTAAGCTACGGAATAAGATTGGGCTGGCTCCGCTATATATTTTACTGGGCTCCATTCAATATCTGCAAACAAGAATTGCTGCGTCAATTCAAATAAATGTGTTCGACTCCTATTCAATTTATCCCGGTTCGGTTATATTATTTAGTTCGGTTTTGTTTGCTGTTTTGCTGATATATATTAAGGAAGGCGTGGCCAGCACCCGGTCGCTCATTTATGGTATTGTAATGGCAAATATTGCGCTGGCACTAATAATTGGCATTACCAATTATCAACAATTGCTTGTTGCTCATGGCAGCCTGCTACTCCCCAATGAAGCAAATCTATTTCAGCTTAACTATCAGCTGTTTGCCAAGGGCACAATCATTCTTGTTTTAGATTTTCTATTACTGGTAATTGTGTATAAGGCAATAGTGACAAAATTTAAAAAAGGAAAACTTTTTTGGTTTATATTTTTATCATTGTTAATAGTATTTTGTTTTGATGCAGTTGCATTTACCACAGCTGGTTTTTACTCCTTGCCTGTGTATAAAAACATACTCATCAGTCACCTGATCGGGAAAAGTTTTTCGGCGCTTTTGTTTGCTGTGGTATTGTACGTTTATATCAGATTCATTGATAAAGGCGATAATAAATCTTTATTTATTGCCGACCAGAGTAAAAACTTATTTTCCATTTTTAGCTATCTTAAAGAATATGAGGTAGTAAAAGCAGAGAAGGAAAAGGCCGACCAGGCTATGATAGAAAGTGAAGAAAAATTTGCCGCAGCTTTCAATGAAAATGTAGTAGGCCTAGCCATTATTAATGCCGAAAGCAGATATGTTGAAATAAATAAAGCTTTTGAGAAATTGATGGGTATTAAAAGAGCCGATATCATCAATAAAACATCGCAGGAGTCAAAAATGCTGGAAGAAATGGATGCAGCTTCCAGAGAAAGAATTGAAAATAAAATTAAGATGGACGGAAGGCTGGTTGAAGAGGAACTGGATATTGTTTTAAAATCCGGCAGAAGGCTACATGTTTTATATTCATTAGAGCCGGTTTCCATTGCCGGAAACACAAATTGGCTTTTGTCTTTGTATGATATTTCTGAAATTAAAAGAGCAGAAGCTGCACTGAAGAAGAGTGAAGAATACCTGGAAAATATTATTAACAATATTGGCGATCCGGTATTTGTAAAAGATGAACAAAGTAAACTGCTGCTGGCGAATGATGCGTTTTGTGAGATTTTCGGACTTTTGAGGGCCGATATTATTGGAAAAACGCTAGCCGAAGAAGTGCCGCAAGACCAGATAGAAAGTTTTATGCGGATTGATAATGAAGTATTATCCACCGGAATTGAAAATGTTAATGAGGAATTACTAACTGTGAGAGATGGAGAACCCCAAATCATATCTACAAAAAAATCGAGGTTTATTGATGACAGTGGAAATAAGTTTCTGATAGGCGTGATAAGAGATATTACCAAGCGTAAGCATGCAGAAGAACGGGTTTTGGAGACAAGTAAAGAATTGAGATTGTTAATGCAGCACTTGCAGAATGTACGAGAAGATGAACGCAAGCGGATTGGACGTGAAATACATGACGACCTTGGACAACAACTTACCGCTATAAAAATGTACAGTGCCTGGATAGATAAAAGAATTGCGCCTGAACAGTCCGAAATAAAAGGAAAACTGAAAAGTATAATAGAACTGCTCGACAGCAGTAACCAATCTATTCGAAAAATATTAAATGAGCTGCGTATTGGCGTATTGGATAACGACGGGTTAGTCGACGGACTGAGGTGGCTTTGTCAGCAGTTTGAAGATTCAACTTTGGTAGCAGTTGATTTTACAACCAATTTGCAAAAGATAAAAGTTGATGAAGAAACAGCTATTTGTGTTTTTAGAATCTTACAAGAGTCGTTGAATAATATTACTAAACATGCCGAAGCTAAAAAAGTTACAGTTAGCGTAGGTGCCGCAGCAGGTAAACTAACCATGGTTGTTACCGACGATGGGAAAGGCTTTGAAACGGAAAACGTGCCTGTTGTAAACTCATTCGGAATTTTAGGCATGAAGGAAAGAGTAGCGGCATTGGGTGGGGATTTTGTTTTAGTATCATCAATAGGTGCCGGAACCAAACTTACAGTAGCAGTATCGGTTTAAATAAATAACGCAGCAGCTAGCAATCGTTACAATTATCCAATTAATTTCTTCGCTGTATCCAAATCAATTTCTTTTTCCCATTTAGCAATTACAAATGTGGCAACGGTATTGCCAATGATATTAGTAAGCGCCCTGCCTTCGCTCATAAATCGGTCTATCCCAAAAATTAATGCAATGGCTGCAACGGGTATATGGCCCACGGTTGGTAATGTTGCAGCCAGTACAATAAAGCCACTGCCGGTAACACCTGCTGCACCTTTTGAGGTAAGTAATAATACCAACAGCAATGTTATCTGATGTGAAATATCGAGTGGCGTATTGGTTGCCTGCGCCAGAAAAACGGCTGCCATGGTTAAGTAGATAGACGTACCATCCAAATTAAAAGAATAACCTGTGGGAATCACCAAACCAACAACTGGTTCGCTGCAACCAGCTTTTTCTAGTTTGCCCATCAAGCTTGGCAACGCAGCCTCGGATGATGAGGTACCCAACACCACCAGCAATTCTTCTTTTATATAACTCAGCATGCGAAAAATATTGAAACCGGTATATTTTAAAATGCCGCCCAACACAATTACAATAAATAAAATACAGGTTACATAAAACGCAGCCATTAATTGCCCAAGCTGAAAAAGCGAACCCAGGCCATACTTACCAATGGTAAAAGCCATGGCGCCCAATGCACCAAGCGGCGCAACTTTCATAATTATTTTTATGATGGCAAATAAACCATCTTCTAAAGATTGAATGCCTTTTAAAAGCGGTGCCGCTTTTTCGCCAATTTTTGATAAAGCGAAGCCCAGTAAAATTGAGAAGAATAAAACCTGCAGAATATTACTAGTAGATAAAGCATTTACAATATTCTCTGGAATAATATGCAATATAAAATCGCCAACCGACTGGCTCTTACTTTCTGTAATAAAATTTTCAACGGCTTTGGTATCCAGCGATGCCGGATCAATATTCATGCCCACACCTGGTTTTAAAACATTAATAACAACAAGGCCGATGATAAGCGCCACTGTGGTAACTACTTCAAAATATAAAATGGCTTTTAAACCAACACGCCCAACCTTTTTAGTGTTTTGCATCCCAGCAATCCCGGTAACAATGGTGCAAAAAATGATGGGGCCAATCATCATTTTAATAAGCTTGATAAAACCATCGCCCAAGGGTTTTAACTGCACAGCAATGGAGGGATAAAAATGCCCAAGTGTAATGCCAATGAGTATGGCAATAATAACCTGGAAGTAAAGACTTTTAAAAAGTTTTGGCATAGTAACGGTAAGATAAATAAATCTGCGAAATCAACGTCAATCAAATTAAGCTGCCTGTCGGCAGACAGGTCTGCGGTTATTCTGCCTTTCCTTTATCGCCCACAAACCACTGCTCTTTATTTTTAAACAGCACATTAAAAGTAGTAAGCGAACCATAGCATCGGGTAATGTATTGCTGTATGTTTACTTTGTCTTCGTCGGTTAGTTTTTTGTGGCTGTTGATGTTTTGTTCCAGCACCCGCAACCGGTCACGCAGCATTACAATTTTATGAAAAAAATCATCAATGGGAATATCTTTTGGTTTCAATGTTTTATCAGCGGTTTGTAAACTCATGGTGCCGCCAATCCACTTATCGCCAATGGGTACAATTTCACTTACGTCACTCCACTGCCTTAAAATTTTTAATAAAGATTTTTCAACTTCCGAAACCGTCTCAACTTCAACAGTTACATGTTCGGCAATAATTTCATCCAGGTGTTCATCCGTTTTATCAATTTCTTTTATGCCATGATGAATAAAAGAAATGATGTAGACTGCATATTTAACGCCAACAATAACACCGGGTCCATATTGTGTATGTTGTAAACGGGTTCCAATACCCAGGTTTAGTTGATTCTCTTCCATAATTTAATATTTGAGGTTAGGCTCTTTTTTCTTGTAATATTTTGCAGCAATTTTCATCATAGCTGGGATAAGTAAAGGCATATAATGGGCTATAACAGGATTGAACAGTGATACCAGAAATGAAATTAAAAAAGCAAGGGGCACAACCAGCGACCGGAAACTGGCGTAGCTTCTTCTTGCAGGGCTAATCACCTGTTCGGAAATTCCGCTTTTGGGGCTGCTGATATATCGCCAGAGTAAAAAATTGAGTAAGCCTGTAAGGCAAATATTAAAGCAATAAAAGCCGTAGGGATACAAAAGATTGATACGTGGCGCATACTCGCCATAAAAACCCGAACTAAATGGCATTAACGCAATACTCATAAGAAAAAACAGGTTCAGCCACAGCAGTTTGTTGTTGTAATTATCTGCGTAAGCAAAAATCTTATGATGAACCGTCCAGTATAAACCAATAATGACGAAGCTGATTAGAAAGCCTGCAAAGCGGGGTATAAGATGTGCCAGTTCCTTGCCAAGCAATGTATCTGAAACAATTGATTTATCAATCTCAGGAATTTTTATTTCTATCACCATCAGCGTTATGGCAATGGCAAAAACAGCATCGCTGAAAAGTATTAACCGTTCTAACTGAAATTCTTTCTTGAGTTCGTTGTGCAGTTGGTTCATTAAAGAGTATTAAGCATTAAAAATACTTCTCTTTTCTTAATTTTTTGTGGATGCTGGTAATTTAGGATCTTCGGGTTTTAATAGCTCAAGCTTAAATAAATACGATGAATTTAAAACATAGCGGTTAAATGCTACTTCATCGGCGGTGCGGGCAAATTCAAAGGTTGGCGTGTAACGCACCATAAAACTATCCAGTTGGGTCCCTTTTAATTGTGTTACCCTTTCTACAAATCTTTTGTTGAAGCGGTTTTTTACATAGGCATCTTCTTCTTGTTGCTCCAGCCTTGCCTGTATAGCTTTAAGTCGCTTATTTCTTTGGAACCGAAACATGTTAATGATTTCGTTTACATCGGCCCCCACGGCTCCTCCCGGCGATATACTGGTGCTTAACGCTGGTTTTTTAAAATTAAAATATTTAGCATATAGCTCCCGGTTTTCTGCCGAAGTCTCCTGATACGATTTGGTAAAAACTACTACTTCTTTTAAAGTTTTAATACCATCTTTTACTTGTACGTGAAGCGATATATCAAACTCCCTCAGGTCTTTCATTTGGCTCACCGGAAATTTTAAAGTTGACTTGTTTTGGTAAATAAAACTAAGCGAATCTTTTTCGTTAACGGAGATGTTGTACCTGCCCATCGAGTCGGTCATAGTAAATTTTCCGCTGGTAGTTTGTACCCGTACATCTTGTACATAATTTCTTTTTGCCGAATCGTACACTGTACCTGTTACCGACAACTGAGCATATATTACAGATGCGGTAAAAAAGAAAAGCAGCAGCAGTAAAAAGGGTTTCAATGATAATTGCAAAGACAGAATAATTTAGGGGCTAAAATTACTGCAACTAATCTACAAGGCATTAACTGCCAATTGATTTAACTATGATTTTGCTTTTGCAGCCAATTTGCTGTAACGGTTGGATAATGAGCATGTTCAAGTGCATGAATCTTTTGGGCTAGGGTTTCGGTAGTATCGGTATCGCTAACCAAGCATTTTGCCTGAAAGATGATTTCTCCATGATCATACAACTCATCTACATAATGTATGGTTATGCCACTCTCATTTTCCCCAGCGGCAATAACGGCTTCGTGCACTTTGCTGCCGTACATACCTTTGCCGCCGTATTTAGGCAACAGGGCAGGGTGTATATTGATGATTTTTTTTGGAAAAGCCTGAATCAGGGGAATTGGCATCTTCCATAAAAACCCAGCTAGTACAATAAAATTGATTTGATGCTGCTGTAACTCGGGCAGGTAATAATCGCCTGTAAAAAACCTTTCTTTTTCTATCAATAAAGTGGGAATACGGTGTTCGGCAGCAATTTTCAATACGCCTGCATCTGGTTTGTTGCAAACAATCAACGAAACTTCGTAATTGTGCTGTGTTTCAATAAGTTTTTTGGCGTTGCTTCCTGCCCCGCTTGCAAAAATGGCTACCCTGGGAAATTTAGTTTTTTTTTTCGCCTTTCTGCCGGTCATCTTTTTGCTAATCTTAATAATATAGTTTTTAAAAAACCTAAACTGCCCCAGTGGAATACTAATCAGCAACACACATAATGGCCAAAGAAGCGTAACAAGAATAATATACAGTACAATCCAGGCTGCGCCTTTTTCCAATCCGGTTAACAGTAAAATTTTACGGCCAGCGTATCCACAAAGGCTTCCACCCAGGGCAAAGGTTGCAATAACCAAAACCAGATTCAGCGTATTTACCTTCCAGCGGGCTTTTAGTTTTTCAAACATTCGGCAAAAGTGGCGCAAAAATTTGTTAATTAATGCAGTAAATCAATAAATTTTGAAAACCATAAACGGTTTACAAATACATGACAAATACAATCTATAATTATACGCAATCGAATGAAATGCAGGCTGGATAAGGATAAAAAAAAATCAGAAATGTTGATATATTGTCAGCATCCTGTCTTATTTTTGCAACCGAATCAGGATATTTTTCCACATTAGCCCCGATATAACTGTATGAGTCGCTATAGAAAAATCTTTAACAGAATATTTACCTTCTTTTTTGTTGTTGTTTTATTGTCTTTTAGTGAACAATCTGTTGCGGCAGATGGGGGGGCATTATTTAAAGCCAATTGCGCCAGTTGCCATAAACCTGATAAGGATTTTACGGGACCTGCCTTGCAGGGATGGAAAGATAGGGTGCCTAAAGGGGATTGGATTTATAAGTGGATAGACAATCCTGCAGCTCAGGTAGATCCATACGCAACTACTTTAAAAGATAAATGGAAGCCAATCATAATGACTGCATTTGGCAGCGGGCTTAAGAAAGAAGATATTGATGCCATTTTAAAATATGTGGATGATTATAAACCGCCGGTTGCTCCAACAACTTCCACCGGTCAGCCGCAAGGCTCAGATGATTCTCTGCTCTATGGCATTTTAACCTTAGTATTAGCTTTAATAGCATTCATATTATTACAGGTTAACAGCAATCTGCGTAAATTGTCTGACGAGAAAGAAGGTGTTGTTGTACCTGAACCCGTTCCGTTTTATAAAAACAAATCTTATTTAATGACAGGCATACTGTTGTTATTTGCGGTAGGTGGCTTTTATACCATCAACGGCGCAAGTGGCGTGGGTCGCCAAAAAAATTACCAACCCGAGCAACCCATATATTATTCCCACCAGGTACACGCCGGCACCAACCAGATCAGTTGTTTGTATTGCCACGGTGGGGCACAGGATAGTAAGCATGCTAACATTCCTTCGGTAAACGTATGTATGAACTGCCATATGGCTATTAATAAATATGAAGGGCCCGACAAACTGGTAAGAGAGAATGGAACAGCAGTTGACGGAACAGCCGAAATTCAAAAATTATATGCTTACGCAGGTTGGAACGAAACCTCTAAAAAATATAATGCAGATAATAATGGAGATGGTGTTCCTGACGGTGCAAAGCCAATTGAATGGACAAAAATACATAACCTGCCAGATCATGTTTATTTTAACCATAGTCAGCATATTAAAGTAGGTAAGCAGCAATGCCAAACCTGTCATGGTAATATTCAGCAAATGCCCGAAGTTTACCAGTTTGCAGAGTTAAGTATGGGCTGGTGTATCAACTGTCACCGGGAAACAAAAGTTGACTTTTATAATAAAGAAGAAGGAACCGGAAATAAATATTACAGCATTTACGAGAAATTCCACAAGGATCTGAAGAGCCATAAAATGGACAGTGTAACAGTAGAAAATATTGGTGGAACGGAATGTCAGAAATGTCATTATTAA
>JBKJPN010000071.1:0-4345 GCA_046595125.1 Ferruginibacter sp. | reverse complement strand
AGTTAATTTTCTTTCTGTTAGCATTACTTATCTGCCCAGTATTAACATGGAAGTCACAGTCTATTACACTTTATCACATAACAATTTAGCGTTCTTTTTGGGAACACTTTTTTGTTGAACCTGTGCCATAGAGGTTTTGGTGCCTTTAGTTGTTTGCGAAAAAATCCCAAATAATTTTTTTATTTGTGCAGATGGTGGTAACGAAACTGTATTTCCGTCAAATGCAATAAGCCGGAATCCCTTCCAGGTTTTAGGTTTTAAGGTTTCAATATGTTTTACAACTAGTGCGTTCAGTGTCTGAAAAAACGCTGGCTTAATTTTATAACGTGCAGCAGAAAATGCGGCAGCTCCTGCCATCTTATTCCCAAGCTGCGGAAGTATTTTAGATAAATTAAATCCAACCGATTCTTTAAAAAGATGAAGTATGGTAGAAACTATTATTGGAAATGAAAGAGGGCTTGCCGGGTAAAGTCAGCCTTGTCAACTTTAAAGTCATTAATTGTGTTGGGACTATGGATGAACTCAAATATTTTTTTTAGAAGAAATTGTAGTTGTCTTCACCTTTGGTTGCTTATATTTTAAAGCCACAGTGCGATATGTTTGTTGAAGGGCAAATATAAAACATAGAGAGTATCACAACCAATTCTATTAATTTGATAGCATTGATGGGGACACCGACCTTGGAGCCTGTGTGTACCTACCACGGTAGCAAGACAACAATGAAATCTGGAAGTTGTTTAAAAGTTCATCAAAGTTAGATTTACACTACGCTTACCGCTAATGTTACGGCTTGGCGATGTAGCGACATTTAAAAATAGTCAGCCCGTAACCGAAGCTAAATTTATCAATAAAAGTTCATTGTTTATTCTATTGCCCGGCGTTATCCGTCTGCTGGAACCGAAGCCGATTTGCAAATAGCCAATTGTTATTTCTTCCGCCATCCTTGCGGCACCTTTTGTTGGCACAGTTTACAAATCTTAAAACTTTGCTCCTAAATATATTAACCGTACCGGGCCTAACAGACCAGAACCTGACAGCTCAGATTCTTTGGTAAAATAATTCCAAGTTGTAAAACAAAACCTGTTTTTTGAAGGACGGGGTTGGTTTTTTAAAAACCATTCAGGAAATTCTTTTAAATATTTTCCATTGTCAAGGTAACCCGGCAACCATTCGCAATCGGCTGGCTCTTGTTCATCTCCAATTAAACGGTTTGCCCATACATTGGTAACCTCAATAACTAATTTATTTTGTTTATTTTTCAAGACATCTTTCGGTAGTTGAATTTGCCAGGGGGCCGTCCACACAACACCTAAATCTTTTCCATTCAAGATTACACGGGCTATATTTTTAACAACGCCTAAATCAAGAAATATTGGGGAAACTGTTTGTTTAAATTCTTTAGCGGTTAGATCGAAAGTTTTAGAATACACGGCTGTTCCGCTGTAATATTTAATACCCTTGTAGGAATTATTTGTCCAATCTTGTAAATCATTAAATGCTACTTGTTTTGCAGGGCCACCCCATACACTGTCAAATTGCACTTGCCAGGCACCTTCTAATGTGGTTAATGGTATCGATGAAGGGAAGTCATTTTTTTTAATTAAAACAGTGGCAGTCTGCTTTTTTCGAAAAACAATAAAATAACTTTGTGCTTTATCAAATGGAATTGTAACGGAAGTGGAGCCGTTTTTATCAACAAATTGAAAAAGTTCTTTCATGGTTGCAGTTACGGGATTCCACAGTTCTGGTTGCATCCCTGCTACTTTGAAAGTACAGGTTGCTGTACCAGTATTTCTGGAGGTATTGGCAATGAAATAAATATTAATATTGTCTTCCTGCCGATGAATAGATTTTACGGTGATACTATCCTTTGTACTTACTATCACATCGCTTTCAACAGGTTTGGCTATGCTACCCCATTGCAACAATGCCTGACACCGCTGCCAATATTTTACCATTGCCTTACCAGGCTCCCACCAGGTTTGAGTGCGATCGAAATGTGTTCCCCAACGACCCATTGTAGCTGCAGGTTTGTATTTATCTCCCCATGCTTGCTGCACAAAGCGGTGTAAAACAAAATTGTTTACACCCGCACAAAAGGCTGCATCACCAATGGGTTTCAGCCATTCAGGCGTTTCATTCCATTTGCTGTCACTGGGTTGTCCTGTAAATGCTTCAGCTTCAATAATATTCTGCCCTGATTGTCTTAATGCTGCTACGGTTGGATCAAGTTCGTAAGGGTTGTACTTTCCATCGTTTGTCCAAAATTCCGTCATCACATTATGCACCAACGGCATTATGTCGTTCTGTCGCCAGGGGCCTCCGTATGGTTCACATAAAAAAGTAAGGCCGCTTTCCTTCAATTTTTTTGATAGCGTTGTAAAGTAAATGTGTTTGTGTAAGTCTTTTATGGTTGCATAAAAATCATCTCTGAATTTTAACGAATCTTCACGGCTGTTAATGGTACGACCAGCCAATATGGGTAAGTAAGGAAGAAGGCTGTAACCTCTTCTTTGTAAAAATTCGTCCCTCATTTTTGGCGTCCAGGAAGGGTCGCCGGCTTCATAACTATCAAAATGTACATGCGTAAACCCGGTACCGATTAAATCACCCAAATGTTTTTTTATCTCTGTAATAACATGATTGATATGAAATGAAACTGCAGCTTCGCTCATTTTATCACATTCCAAACCAGTGGCTTTCCATTGGGCAGGTTGAATATAGGTGCCTGTTGTTGTATGCCCAAACCGATAGATAATCCATTCGCCTTTGGGCGCCGCCCAATCCAATTCACCATTGGGTTGCATAAATTTTGAAACATCTATAACACTTTCCGCAGGCACAATGCCTGTTGCAGGAAGTGCCAACACACAAATATCTTTATAGAAAGTTTTCCTGGCCGCTACTTCCGGAATTTCTACCAAACCGTTATCTGCATTGAAAATGGGATAAGGGGTATGACCTATTGGATCTACTGTTGGTTTTTTCAATTCTATCCTCGTATTGGTGCTGCCCGTTATTTTTGTTTCGCTGAAACAAATTTCCTGCATCGATAATTCAGGTGATATCCAGGGGCCGCCACTTGCTTCATAGCCCGGGCCATTAAACATGCCAAAGTCCATACCTAAGCGCTTTGATTCTTCGGCTGCATGCCGAACGAGTTTCCACCAGGGCTCAGTCCATGAAATAATTTCAGGAGTTGGGCTATTTTTAATTTCGCAAGCCCATGGAGTTGTTATATCAGCAAGGCTAAACATGGTGGTTCTGTTATAACCTGCTTTCTTCAGTGCTTCCAAATCTTTCGTAATGCCATTTTTACTCAGGTTGGATCCCATCCACATCCACAGAACTCCTGGCTTTGCACTTTCAGGAGGATTTATAAAAATCTTACCTGGATCAGTTGAAGCGTTCGTGCGCCTGACATTGTAATTTTGTGCGTGAAGTAAAGCAAGGTTTAATGAAGCTAAAAAGGCAGCAAATAAAACAATTTTTTTCATAAAATGTGGCCTCTTGGTTTTAAAAATGAGTGAAACTATTAAATTATTCAAAACTTTGTAGTCTTTGCCAAGACAGGAAGTTCATTGCCCGTCCTGCCCGGTACAAAAGCCCACCAGATATTTATCAGGTTGAAAATATAAAGTTGAAGATAAAAACTAAAAGCCGAATTTATAAATGTAAGCTGGAAACATTGTTGATGCTTAAAAATTGATGATAAGAACTATGGCTTGGCGGAATTATGTCCGCTGTATTTAAAGCTTCTGTTTCCGTGGCCGGTGTCCTCACTATTGTATTGCCTGTCTGTTGCTGTTACTGCATAGTTTTGAAGTTCTATATCTTTCATTTGTATCATACGAAATGTTATTCACAAAAAAAGCACCCAAAAAGACGATTTTTAAAACCAGCATCAAATGTTAGCGATACAGCAAAAATTTAAAAACTAAAAAGCAAAGAAGCAAAAGAGATTGGGTAGTTTTAGGGCTAATAGTTACACTTTTTTAAATTTCTAAGCTCTTCTAGCACTTAAATTTCTGTTTTAATTGTTATAAATGAATTGTAGCGTCCATCCGTTGACTCCACTTATTTCCGAACAATTACCTGCTTGCCATTGTACACAATTGTTTTATCAAACTTTTTACTTTCGCTAACACCGTTGCCATGTGCGCTGTCAACAAAAACAATATTGAAAGTCCGGCTTTGCAGCATACCGGGGAAGTTTCCTTTGCGGTCGCCAATAGTAAGCGTTTTCAATTTATCGTTCCAGTAAAATGGTATGTTACTGTATGCGCCTTTTTCATAACCGTAATTTTCATTTTCATCTTCGTAAAGATTAAATGAACCATTATCT
>JBKJPN010000099.1:0-43461 GCA_046595125.1 Ferruginibacter sp. | reverse complement strand
TTTGTTTTGCGATACAGCTTGCCCAGTTCATTTAATATACCTGCTTTTGCCGAAGGGTTGCTTGCATTTTTAACCAAATCAAGCGCTTTGTAATAGTAAAAAGCTGCGCTATCGTACGATCCTTTAAAATACCAAGACAGGCCGGTGGTCAGCTTTAACTTGCTTAACGTAGTAGTGTCTTTTAATTTTTCGGCCAACATTGTCCCGGCTATTGCTGTTGCCTGACATTCATCAAAATCTTTAAAGATGAATGCCATTGCCAGCACATTGTAGGCATTTAATTTTTCTTTGTTTTCGGGATTGAATTTTATGATGAACTGCAAGCTGTCGATATTAGCAGACTGTGCATTTGCTTTCACAGCAATTAATGCAATGAAAAAAAATAGCAATAATTTTTTACAGAACTGCATACGGTAAACTTTCTTTATTTATAGGCCCAGTATATCTTTCATACTGAAGAGTCCTTTTTTATTGTGTACATATTCTGCAGCTAAAAGAGCGCCTAATGCAAAACCCTGTCTGCTGTGTGCGGTATGAATAATTTCAATATCATCAACAACGGAACTGTATTTAATACTGTGTGTGCCAGGTGCCGGGTCTTCACGTTTGCTGATAATTACAAGGTCGTCTGCTTTATCAGATTCATTGTTCACCCAATTTCTCTTGCTAGGTATTTCCTGCATGATTTGTTCGGCAAGTGTAATGGCGGTACCGCTTGGTGCATCTCTTTTTTGTGTGTGATGAATTTCTTCCATGCTGATGGTATAGTCCTGTTGACCTTTCATCAGCTGCGCTAATTTTTTGTTTAGCTCAAAAAAAATATTTACACCTACACTGAAATTACTGGCATATAAAAAACTGCCATTTTTTTCTTTACAAAAATTTTCAACTTCGTTCCAATCTTGTAACCAGCCTGTGCTGCCGCTTACAAGAGGAATACCGGCATCCAAGCATTTTAGAATATTTTCTTTGGCACTGTGCGGACCTGTAAACTCAATAGCCACATCGCATTGCTGCAGGTTTTCTTTTGTAAAATTGGCAATACTGTCAATATCAATTTTAAGTGCTGTTGTATGCCCGCGTTCTGCAGCAATGGCTTCAATGATTTTACCCATTTTGCCATAGCCAATCAATGCAATTTTCATTGTTATAATTAAATTAAAAGTAGCTTAACTAAGGAAGTGAAGTTAATTATTTTGAGTGAGTTTTACCGATGTTGAGTACTATACTTATGCCATTTGTATTTGCCAGTTGGCTGTAGCCTGGTCTTATATGCAAACTTAGGTCGTCGCTTACATCAAAGGTTTTGAGGTGGGCATCTACGGTGGCATCCACCACATTTAATCCCCAGAAAAGAATAAAAAATAAAACGGTATAATCAACATTTTGCCGAACCTGGTTCCTGAAAGTTTTTATCCGATCGGGTTGATCCCTCACCGAATAATAAGGTTGGGGTATTTGCCAGTCGTTTGAAGTGTCTCCGTCTATAGCGTTGGCATAGGCAGCCTTAGCATCATTAAATTGATTTAGGTTTTGGCGAAAAATATACGCAGTTATTCCTAATGCTGCGTAGACAACTGGCACTTTCCAGTATTTTTTGTTTGCGTACTGACCCCAGCCGGGTAATATAGCAGAGCGGTATGATGCAATACGGGGGTTGTATGCTTTGGCTGGATCATTTTTACTGAATACGCCTTTATTCTTCGGTTGCTTTTTTGTACTGTCTGTTTGCGCCTCACTGGCCGTATACATAAACAGCGAAACCAAAAAAAGAATAGAATGAATAGCTTTTAACATTAAGTTACTTTAATATTCAGTTTATCAAGCAGGGCATTTAATTCTTCAATTGAGTAGTACTCGAATAAGATGCTGCCATTGCCTTTTTTGCTGTGCTTCATTCTAACACGGGTGTTAAAACTTGAGGCTAAATTATCTTCAATCTTTTTAAAATTGGCGGGCAGCGAAGGCTTTACAGCAACTTTAACAGGCGATGTATAAATTTTTCGGACCAGTTGTTCCGTTTGTCTTACGGAAAGTCCGTTCTTTTTTATTTCGTTGAAAATGAACAACTGTTTGTCAATCACATCAACATTAATTAACGCTCGGGCATGGCCCATGGTAATTACGCCGGTACGTACCGCCACCTGTATATCGGGCGGTAATTTCAGCAAGCGGATGTAGTTGGTTACGGTACTTCTTTCTTTGCCCATTCGTTCGGCCACCTGTTCCTGTGTGTATTCCAGTTCATCCATCAGACGCTTGTAACTCAATGCAATTTCAATGGCATTAAGGTCTTTGCGCTGCAGATTTTCCAACAGCGATAATTCCAACAGCTCGGTATCATTGGCCTGCCTTACATAAACCGGAACATCTTTTATTCCCGCTATTTTAGATGCCCTTAAACGGCGTTCACCTGCAATCAGCCTAAATTTGCCGTTAGCCAGTTTGGAAACGGTAAGCGGCTGAATGATGTCGTGCATTTTAATAGACGAAGCCAGTTCCTGCAAATCATCGTCATCAAAATCGCGGCGGGGCTGTTTGGGATTTACTTCAATCTGGTCTAATTTAATCCGCATGGAAGTTGATGCCTGCTCAACAATTTCGGGTTTTAAATTACCCGCGGTATTTTTTAAATCGGTATCAATGTTTTGCAATAAACTGCGGATACCTTTTCCTAATGCGTCTTTTTTATTTGGAGTACTCATTTTAATGTGCTGATGTGATTATTAGCTAATGTGCTAATTTCTTAAATTTATTGGTTTTTGTGCTTTGTAAAAAGCCTTAATGCTAAAACATTAGCAAATCAGCTAATTGGCTAATTAGCTAATTATACGTTCTTCTTCTTTTATTTTAGTCATGTTGTTTTTCTGTAAAATTTCCTTGGCGAGGTTCAAATAGTTAACAGCGCCTTTACTATCGGAATCGTACAAAATTACAGGCTTACCAAAACTAGGCGCTTCACTCAGCCTGGTATTACGGTGAATAATGCTGCTGAAAACAAGTTCATCGAAATGGCGACGCACTTCGCTTACCACCTGGTTGCAAAGGCGCAGGCGGCCATCGTACATGGTCATTAATATACCTTCAATCTTAAGTTCGGTATTCAAACGGTTTTGTACAATTTTAATGGTGTTCAGTAGTTTTCCTAATCCTTCTAAGGCAAAAAACTCAGTTTGTACTGGTACTACAACACTATCGGCAGCGGTCAAAGCATTTACTGTTATCAATCCCAAAGAAGGCGAACAATCAATAATGATAAAATCGTAGTCATTTCTTAAGGGCTCCAGTATCTTTTTTAAAACCATTTCCCGGTTGGGGTAGTTAATCATTTCAATTTCGGCACCTACCAAATCAATATGCGATGGAAGGATATCCAGAAAAGGAATCTCCGACTTCAATATCATATCCTTTGCAGCGGCATCATTTACCATACAATCGTACAAACTCTGCGTAATATTATGCAGGTCGAAACCGGTACCCGTGGTACTGTTGGCCTGCGGATCCGCATCAACCAACAAGGTTTTAAACTCAAGTACAGCCAGGCTGGCAGCCAGATTAATGGCTGTTGTTGTTTTTCCTACTCCTCCTTTTTGATTTGCTACTCCAATAATCTTCGCCATAAATGCGTTTCTGTTTTCTCGTTTCCGTTTTATAAATCAATTGATTCGCCAATTACCGGCAATATCAATTCCAGTTCGTTCTTTTTAAACAAATCGGTTGCTTTTTGATGATCTATTTTAATAAAGCCAAAGGTATCGTAATGTACCCCAATAACCATTTTTGTTTGTACCATTTTGGCCGCTTGTATGGCATCTTCTATTCCCATGGTGAAATTATCGCCAATGGGCAAAATAGCAAGCTCAATATCAGCATACATTGGAATCAATTGCATATCCAGCGTGAGTGCTGTATCGCCTGCATAATAAAAATTTATTTCATCACTCATAATGATAAAGCCCATTGGGTTTCCGCCGTTGCTTCCATCGGCCAAGGTTGATGAATGAACTGCAGCAACACATTTTACTGTACCAAAATCAAATTTCCATTTACCACCCGTATTCATGGGCTGGTATTTTTCGATACCCTTACCGGCATACCACATGGCAATTTCATAATTTGCAACAATAGTAGCACCCGTTCTTTTGGCTATAGCCTCTGCATCGGCCACATGATCAAAATGTGCATGACTTAGCAGAATATAATCAGCTTCAATACTGTTGATGTCAATATCTTTTGCCAGTTCATTACCTGTAATAAAAGGGTCGAACAGCAGTTTTTTGCCGCTTATTTCAACACTAAAACAGGAATGACCGTAATAAGTAAACTGCATGTTAAAATATTTTAAGACCCCAACCATCTTCCTGTAAAAACCGTTCTTTGCAGGGTTCAAAAGGAGCCGAGACGGCAAATTTAACCATTCGGCATAAAAACAGACAACAATAAAGCATCTTAATTGTAATATTGGCACATTAAGTACTAAACTAGTCGATGAATATATGGTAACAATCATATCAGGAACAAACAGAAAAGACAGCAATACCCTTAAAATTGCTCGGGAATATCAGCAAATACTGAGGATTAAAGGCATTGAGGTGGGCATTTTATCGCTGGAGGATATGGATGTTTTGCATTACAGCGATGAATTTGAAAGAATTGAAAATAAAGTGTTGATTCCTTCTACACATTTAATAATTATATCGCCAGAATATAACGGCAGTTTTCCTGGTATTTTAAAAATGTTGTTTGATACCAGCCGCTCAAACGAAATGTGGTTTCATAAAAAGGCATTACTTACAGGCGTTGCAACAGGTAGGGCGGGCAATTTACGGGGGATGGATCATCTGGCCGATGTGCTCAACTATATAAAAATAACGGTGCATCCGAACAAACTTCCTATATCGGTCGTAGACCATGTAGTTTCAAAAGAAGGAAAAATAATTGATGCCAATACCTTGCGTGCCATTAACCAGCAATTGGATGAATTTATTTTTTGGGGAGATTTAAAGCCCAAGTTTACCGAACTTCCATTTGAACAAACTCATAACTCATAACCCCAAACTGTTGCCATGCGCACACCATTAGGAGCATTTATTTTTATTGCTATTGCCATTTTAATGGATACTTATATTTTTCAAGCGGTAAAATCTGTGAGTCAGTCTTTATCGCCCAAAGCAAAGACAATTGTGTATGCTGTTTACTGGGGATTGTCGGCGCTGGCAGTCATCAGCTTTTTATTGTTCCTTTTTACAGATCAGCATTTCCTGGGTAAAAAATTCCGTACCTATTTATTTGCCACTGCCATTGGTTTGTTTTTAGCTAAGATGGTTGCCATCATTTTCTTTTTAGTTGATGATATACGCAGAGTGATTCAATGGACTGCCGGCAAAGTGTTTTATAACAATCCCGAGATAAGCGATATGACCAGCGATGGCATCAGTCGCTCTGCATTCCTTAGCTGGCTTGGGTTGGCGGCGGGCGGTACTTTGTTTGGTAGTTTTGTTTATGGTTTCAGCAATAAATATAATTATCAGGTAAAAAGGATGAAACTGGCCTACGATAATTTACCTGCTGCATTCAAAGGTTTTAAGATTGTACACATCAGCGATATACACAGCGGCAGTTTTACTGATAAAAAAGCGGTACTGCATGGCGTTGAAAAAATAATGGGAGATGGGGCCGACCTGATTTTATTTACTGGTGATATTGTGAACGACCGGGCAGAGGAAATGGAAGAATACAAAGATGTTTTTAATCTTTTGAAAGCTCCCATGGGCGTGTACAGTACATTGGGCAATCATGATTATGGCGATTATGTAAGTTGGCCGTACAAAGGATTATCGAAAGTGCAGAATTTAGAAAATCTTAAAAAAATACATGCAGATATTGGGTGGCGCCTACTCATGAACGAACATGTGGTGTTGGAAAAAGGCGAAGATAAAATTGCCCTGTTGGGTATTGAAAACTGGAGTAACAAGGCCCGTTTTCCCAAGCATGGCCGCATGGATTTGGCGCATGCCGGCACCGAAAATTATCCGTTTAAAATATTAATGAGCCACGACCCCAGCCATTGGGATGCTGAAGTAAAAACAAAATACGCTGATATTGATTTAACCTTAAGTGGCCACACACACGGTATGCAGTTTGGTGTGGAGATACCCGGTTTTAAATGGAGCCCCGTGCAATACATGTATAAGCAATGGGCAGGTTTGTATGAGGATGGAAAACAAAAACTTAATGTTAACCCCGGCTTTGGGTTTATCGGTTATCCGGGCAGGGTGGGTATTTTACCGGAGATAACGGTGATTGAGTTGGTGTAAAAAAATGCCGGGAAGTAGGCAAGACGTTTGGGATTTCCTTCCCGTCTTTCCGCCTCCCCGGCAAAAATAAAATCAATATTTCCTAAATATTATCTTCTTTCTTTTGGCGCATAAATTCGCTTCCTTCCTTCGCTTCTGTCACTTCGGCCTTCACTTCTATCGCTTCTTCCACGCTCATCACTTGGTCTTTTAAAACCGCCATCAGCCTCATTCATACGCACGGTGCGGTTGTTGTAACGTTTACCGTCAATAGCACCTATCATAGCACCTGCACTTGCCTGGTCAATCTCAACCCAGCTGTTCATATCTCTCATGTCGATTTTACCCAGCACTTCTTTTTTAAGATTACTCTCATCTAATATGAATTGTAAAAAACTAGCTTTATAAAAACCATCCTTGGTACCTAGGTTAACAAATAATCTTGTATAACCACTATCACGGCGGTTAAATGTACTGCGTTCTTTGCGGCTTCCATTCATATCGCTTCTGTCGCTGATCTTTCTTTCGCCACGGGCATCGTTGCGGTTAAGGTCATCGGAGTTTTCGTAGTACTTTAAAAAATGACTAAATTCCAAAGCGGCAACTCTTTGCAACACTTCTTCTTTGCTAACATCAGCAAATTTTTCAATCAGGTCGGGCATATAAGTTTCGTAATCGCCATGGCTAACATCAGCGTCCATTAATTTTTCCATAAAATGGAAAAACTGCTTGCGGCAAACATCTTTACCTGATGGTACGTCTACTTTATGAAATTGAGAATTAATCATTTTTTCCAATGATCGAATCTTGTACGATTCCCTGCTGTGGCAGATAGATAAACAGATACCTGTTTTACCTGCACGGCCGGTACGACCACTGCGGTGTGTGTACACTTCCATATCATCGGGTAATTCGTAGTTGATAACATGCGTGATACCATCCACATCAATACCTCTTGCAGCCACATCAGTTGCAATTAATAATTGCAGTTGTTTACTGCGGAAACGTCCCATAACTGCATCACGTTGCTGCTGCGATAAGTCACCATGCAAGGCTTCGATTTCGTAACCAGCCTTTGCAAGCTTCTCCGAAATATCATGTGCATCGGCTTTGGTACGAGTGAATATGATGGCATACATACCGGGGTTAAAATCTATCAAACGCTTTAACGCTTCATAACGGTGATGGGCGGGCACAATAAAAAACTGGTGATCAATATTTATGTTACCACTATTCTTGCGGCCTACGGTTACTTCCTTAGGCGTTTCCATATAGTTTCTGCTAATAGCCCTAACTTCCGGAGGCATGGTAGCACTGAATAACCAGGTGCTTTCTCTGTTGATGGTATTTTTCAATACAAAATCAATATCATCACGGAAACCCATATTTAACATTTCATCAGCCTCGTCTAATACAACATATTTTACTTTTTGCAGGTCGATGGCTTTTCTTTCGATTAAATCGATTAAACGGCCGGGCGTAGCAACAACAATATGTACACCTTTTTTAAGGTTACGTATCTGCATCATGATAGATGCACCGCCGTAAACAGCTTCGGTTGAAATTTTGCGGCTGTGTTTTTTATAAGTTTCCAGATCGTTGGTAATTTGCAAACACAGTTCACGTGTTGGGCAAACGATTAAAGCCTGCGGATGACGCTGATCTTCATCTATTAATTGTAAAAGAGGTAAACCAAAAGCGGCGGTTTTACCGGTTCCGGTTTGTGCCAAGCCGATAAAATCGGTGGTGCCCGATAATAAAACCGGGATGGCTTTTTCCTGTATTTCTGTTGGGGTTTCGAAACCCAAATCGGCAACAGCTTGTACCAATTGTTCGTTCAGGCCTAAGGCCTCAAATGCATTCATGTAATTTGTTTTGCGATAGCCACATGTAATTCAACGGGTCTGATTTATATCAGATAATACCGGTGTCATGCTTTTGGCCGTTGGAAGTGAACTGGGAGATCAAATCATCCCGAAAGAAATACTATTTGCAACAGCAACTGAGCATGTCATGTAATTCTCAGTTTTTAAATAATGGGCGCAAAGGTAGGCTTTTATTTTTCATTTCTGGCATAAATGAATGTTTAATATTTACATCAGACAATAATACTGTGTAATTTGTAGGCTTTTATTAGGGCATTACGCTACATTTGGTTCCTATATTTATGATAATACCCAACCTAAACAGTATGTATAAATCATTATTGCTTTTTGCCATGTTGTGTGTATGTGCGGTGGCGCAGGCGCAACTGGATTCATTGACCAAAGAGGAAAAGCATTTACTAGACTCGATGTTTAAAAATGATGAGGTTTTAAAAATGATGAAGGGAAAGGATAAAAATCACCTTGATATCAGTATTCAAATTGGAAACGGACTGTTTAGCTCCCAGAATAATGCAGCCAATGCAACCGGCGTAAATAAGCAGTTAGTTTATACGCCTTCGATTACGTACCGGCTTAAGAATGGTTTAAGTTTTGGCGCTAGTAGTTTTATTACCAACGATAATACAAGTAAACCCGAAATTTATCAAACAGGCATAACTGCAGGTTATGATTATTACGGAGATAAAATAAATGCAGGGGTATCTTATACCCGGTATTTAAGCAATCAAAATAAATACAATAGCAAGTCTTATTACCAAAATGATTTTTTTGGATATGCAAAACTTGCAAAAGGACTTTTGCAGCCCGGAATTATGCTCGGCTATGCCAGCGGAAATTATAAAGAAACAGAATTTGTAAGTTTTAAGCGTATGGTACACCTGCCTAACCCGCCACCAAACGGCAGAGATACAATTATCACAATTTCGGGCAGAGATTCAACAGATAATAAGACCAGTTATTTCTCTGCTACCGTAACTGTTGGACATGATTATGTATTTTATAAAATCTTTTCTAAAAAGGATGAATTGGACTTTGCACCAACTTTGATGGTGAATTTTGGTAGCGATAAATTAATACAAACACATACCAATAAAGTATATGACCGGCCGGCGTTAAGTTCTCGAAAAAAATCGGAGTTCTCCAACAAGTTTCAAATACAATCCATTGCCGCTTCTTTTGATTTAACCTATATGGTTAAAAAGTTTTTTATTCAACCCAACCTGTACTTAGATTATTACCTACCCGAGACAATTGAAAAAAGATTGAGTGCAATTTTTTCAGTAACCTGTGGTGTTTCGCTTTGATACTTTTTCTATTAACAAATAATTGTAGGAATATGCTTCGCCTTGGCATATTAGTTGGTGCTAATGTACCAACTAAATTATTTTTTATGAAAACAAAACTCTTAATCCTGGCAGTCTTCAGCATGGTGGGCACTGCAGCAACCGCTCAAAAATTACACATTGGCGCTAAGGCAGGTGCAAACATTAACAAGATTGATGGTAAATCGTTTAGCGACGAATTTTCTTTTGGATACCACGCCGGAGGATTCGTTTCTGTTGGATTAGGCAAAAAATTTGCTATTCAACCCGAAATTTTATTCAATCAAATTAATTTGGATACTTCGAGCAGTTTCAGTTCGGTCTACAAATTCGATAAGATTGACAAGGTACAATTAAAGTATTTGAGCGTGCCCATCTTATTAAATTATAAACCTGTAAAATTCATTACGTTACAGGCTGGTCCGCAGTTTAGCGTATTGATGAACAAAAGCAAAACATTACTGGAGAATGGTCGTGATGCTTTTAAAGCAGGCGAATTTAGTATGCTAGCCGGCGCACAGGTTAACATTGGTCATCTGAATATATATGGCCGTTATGCAGTTGGATTAAGTAACCTGAATGATATCGATAATACAGAAAAATGGAAGGGTCAGAGTTTTCAGTTAGGGCTGGGGTTCACTTTATAAGGATATAATTCAATGCAACTTTGCCAAAGTTTAAAACTTTGGCAAAGTTTTTTTATGGCCTGATGATTTTTACCGAACCATCTGCATTCCATTTTACAATGGCAGAGGGAATAGCTTCTGTGAGGTCATCCTGCCGGTACTGCACAATATAATCAACACCGTTTTTGATGGAAATATCAATATCATTAAAAATGGCAGGTGCCGGATAACCCGAAATATTTGAAGAAGTAGAAACAATGGGTTTGCCAAAGCTGCGTATCAGCTTTTTGCAAAACTCATCTTTTACAATGCGTATGGCAATGCTGCCATCTTTATTGATAAGATTAGCAGCCAAATTTTTAGCTTCCTCATAAATAACAGTGGTGGGCTTGCCTATGCCTTTTATATAATCGAAAATTTTAGGACTTGCCTGCGATGAATAGTTTGCAATGTCATTTTCATCTGCCAGTAAAACAATCATGCTTTTTTCGTCGGGTCGGTTCTTTAGTTCAAAAATTTTTGCCACCGCTTTTTCGTTGGTAGCGTCGCAGCCAATACCCCAAACCGTATCGGTAGGATACAGGATTAACCCTCCAGATTGTAAAACCCTCAGTGATTCTTCTATGTCGGTATCAATAGTCATGACTAATCTTTTTTCTCAATTAAAAACCTTTAATACTGCGCTTGCAATCATATTTTCATCCAGCGAAGTTAAGCACAGCGGCACGCCATATAATTTACATGTATTACTCACACAGGGCTCACAAGCCAGTTGGCCAAGCCTTATTACAAGCCCACTGTTCCAAGGCGCTGTATTGCTTTCGTTTCCGGCGCCAAACAGCACAACTGTTGGTATGCCTTGGGCATCGGACACATGAGCAGGACCGCTATCAGTTGTTAAAACGGCTTTACAACTGCCCAATAAGTTTACTAATTGTGGCAGGGTTGTTTTGCCTGCCATGTTAGTAATATTTGTTGTATTGCGCAAGCCAGCAAAAACACTGTTTACAAATTCGGACTCTTTGTTGCTGCCCACCAGTATAATTTCATTACTTATACCGCTGCGTACATTATTTATTATGCTGATGGCTTTTTCTTTTGGCAGCCGCCGCGATACAGCTTCGGAATTGATGTTGATAATTAAAGCATCTTTCTTATCAGCAGTAGCAACCAACAGTTCAACCTTAGGAACGGCTACATCAGTTCGAATAAACTGCTGCAATAAATCAATATATTCTGTAACCCGATGTAGGCTTTTCTTTTTTGTATAACTGCGGGTTAAAAATACAGAACGTAATTCTTTTTTATATCCAATGCGTTCTTTGGCGCCAATGGTTTGTCCCATGATGGCCGACGAAAAAGAATCGGGCAGACAGAAGAACAGGTCGTATTTTTTTTCTTTTTTAATTAACTTACCAAACCGCCTAGCACCAGTAATGCCTTTGAAATCTTCCTTAGAAAAAACAAAGCGTTGCCCGTGTGCCGGAAAATAATCCAGCAAAAAATCAATTCCTTTTTTTGCAATCAGGTCAATCGTTGCATCGGGAAAATAATTTTTTACCGCCTGAACAAAAGCGGTACTCATCACCATGTCGCCAAGCCAATTGGGCAGGCGTATTAAAATATTCATAGGTGTAAAATACATTCAATTTTAAATATGCTGTTTGCCGGACGCAAATTTATTAAGTTTGCAAAAAATAATATCATGGAATTGAAAGAAAAAATACTGGCAGCCTGGTCAAACCGTGAGCTGCTAAAAGACGAATTGTACGCCAATGCAGTAAGAACTGTTGTGGAAGAAGTTGATAAAGGACGTTTAAGAACAGCATCTCCCACAGCGGGCGGTTGGGAAGTTAACGAATGGGTTAAACAAGCGATCCTCATGTACTTTGCCATACAGCAAATGGAAACATTTACCTTGCCTCCGTTTGAGTTTTATGATAAGATGAAATTAAAATCGGGCTATGCGTCATTGGGTGTAAGAGCTGTGCCGCATGCGGTGGCCAGATACGGTGCTTTCCTTGGCCGCAATGTAGTATTGATGCCAAGTTATGTAAATATTGGCGCTTATGTAGATGAAGGGACCATGGTAGATACTTGGGCAACTGTAGGCAGTTGTGCGCAAATAGGCAAGGGCGTACACCGGAGTGGTGGCGTGGGTATTGGTGGTGTGCTGGAGCCATTGCAGGCAAGCCCTGTAATCATTGAAGACGGATGTTTTATCGGCAGTCGCTGCATTGTAGTAGAAGGCGTGCGGGTAGAGAAAGAGGCTGTGCTGGGTGCCAATGTGGTGCTTACGCAATCGACCAAAATTATTGATGTAAGCGGCAGTGAACCCATAGAAATGAAAGGCATTGTGCCCGCCCGTAGCGTGGTGATACCAGGCAGTTACACCAAAAAATTTCCGGCGGGTGAGTTTGGGGTGGGCTGTGCGTTGATAATTGGGCAACGCAAACCATCAACCGATCTTAAAACTAGTTTGAACGATGCGCTGAGAGATTTTAATGTAAGCGTTTAATTAACCTCACCCCTTGCCCCTCTCCAAGGGAGAGGGGTGTAGAGCGAAGACAAAAGCGATTGAAAAACAGCGAAAAGAATTGATATTTATTTAACATTGCTTTGATAATGGATTTTGATGACCGATGCAGGGAAGAAAAATTATGTTGCCGGATTTGTAATTACTTTTTTTGGCGCTATCCTCTTCAGCACTAAAGCCATCTTTGTAAAACTGGCTTTTACTGAAACGGATACAGATGCCATTACGCTGCTGGCATTGCGAATGATTTTTGCTTTGCCATTTTATCTGGCCATTGCCTTTTTTTACAGTAACCGGGCAGCTAATGTAAAGTTTACCCCTAAACAATGGCTGCTAGTAATGGCCATGGGGCTAACGGGTTATTACCTCAGCAGTCTTTTTGATTTTATTGGCTTGCAGTATATTTCGGCGGGGCTAGAGCGACTGATACTTTTTCTATATCCCACCTTTGCCGTGCTGCTGAATGCAGCTGTTTTTAAAAAGAAGATTAATAAAATACAAGGTTATGCATTGGCACTTACCTATATAGGTATTGGTATTGCTTTTTTTGGCGAGTTGAAACTGGATGGCGCTAATCCCAATTTTTTATTAGGTTCGTTCTTCGTTTTTTTGTGTGCGCTCACCTTTAGTGTTTACCTGGTGGGTAGCGGCCGGCTGATACCAATGGTTGGCGCTACTAAGTTTACTGCTTATGCCATGACGGCTGCTGCCGTTGGTGTACTCAGTCATTATTTTGCGGCGGGTAATACCGTGCAGCATTTTAGCACGCCGTTGCTGGGTTATGGTATTTTGCTGGCGATTATTGCAACGGTAATACCTACTTTTTTAATTAGCAACGGGTTAAAAAAAATAGGCTCCAACAATGTGGCCATCATCAGCAGTATTGGCCCGGTATCTACCATTATACAGGCTCATCTTATATTGGGCGAACAATTAACCATTAGCCAGGTTGGTGGCACCATACTGGTTATTGCTGGGGTTTTGCTTACCGGCTGGCGAAACCGAGATATTTAGTTTTTTTAAAATCATTTATCGCTTTACATTTGCGGTCCTGAAACATAAATCATGTTTGCCCAGGTGGCGAAATTGGTAGACGCACTGCCTTCAGGTGGCAGCGTTCGCAAGGATGTGCTGGTTCGAATCCAGTCCTGGGCACCAAAAATAAAAAGCCCCAACAGTTTGACTGTTGGGGCTTTTTTTATCAAGAAACAGGCAGAAATAGCTCATTTTAGCTTAAAAACATTACTTTTGACTATTGATAGTAAATAGTCAAAAAAAAATGAAAATTAAACACAGGATTGAAAAGGCGCTACTGGAAAAGGGAGATTTGAGTGTAAAAGAGCTGGTGGACATGCTGCATGTTTCAAAACAGGCTATTCACGTGGCACTGAAACAGCTTTTGGAAGAAGATATGGTTATAAAGTTTGGCCGCACACCCAAAACAATCTACCGTTTGAATACCGGCATCAGCCCACTTAGTGCTGATTTTTCGGACATCAATAAAAGTGCTATACAATACTTGGCAGATAATTTTCTGCTGATTACCGAAATAGGCAACATGTTGGAAGGCATTGAGGGATTTAATCACTGGTGTATGCAACGAAAGTTACCTATGGAGAAAGCCCTAGGAGAATTTTTAACCACCCGAAAAAAATATGACGCTTATGTTGGGGTAAATGGGCTTATTGATGGCAAAGAAAAAATTACCAACACAAAAGGGTACGACAATATTTACCTAGATGAAATATACTACTTGGATTTTTATGCCATTGAACGTTTTGGCAAAACAAGACTGGGTACGTTGTTACATTACGCTAAGCAGGGACAAAACAAATTTTTGATGAAAATTTTATTGGCAGAGATAAAACCTAAACTAACAGCCATGGTAAAAACAGGTATGTTTGATGCAGTTGGGTTTGTGCCACCTACTATTCGCCGCGAAGTACAGATTATGAAATATCTGGAAACACATTTAAAAATAAACCTGCCTAAAATAAATATTCAAAAAATTTCGGGCATTATACCGGTCCCGCAAAAATCGCTGAACAAACTTGAGGAACGCATCAGTAATGCAGAAAATACATTTGCGGTAAATGAAACGGTCAAATACAATCATCTGTTATTAATAGATGACGCGGTAGGCAGTGGCTCTACTATGAACCAGATTGCCGGTAAAATAAAACAAAAACAAATTGCCCAAAAAATAACCGGACTGGCAGTAGTGGGCAGCTTTAAAGGATTTGATGTGGTAACGGATGTATAAAACTTAATTGTTATGGCAATTATTGCAGCTATAACTAGTAATAAAACCTGCACATTTGTTATTGTTTTGTATTGATTAATTAAATATGCGCTGTAACAGCGTTTGTATTGTAGTTATAAAAATTAGGTATAAATTTATTAATGAATATCGTATAGGCGTTTGCTGATTGAGTTGGGACTATTTGTAAGTTGGCAGTCATTGTAAAGTGACAGACGGGCAACATAGTTAGGTGCCATTTAAATCCTGCTCTCAATGACTAAAGGTGGCTTCATATTCATTCTTTTTTTTGTAACCATTACAAAAGGTTGCGGACAGACAAACGATGCTTCCTCTCAAGGAGGTGTAATCACTTTTAATGAAATAAAAATTAAAACAGGTAATTCGCCGGGCAGTGTTGAAACTGCTGATTTCAATAATGATAATATACCGGACCTTGCCGTAACAAGTGAAACGGATAGCACTGTAACGATACTTCTCGGAAAAGGGGATGGTTCATTTACAGAAGCTAAAAACTCACCTTTTTTTGCAGGGCCCTTACCTAATGATATAGCCGTTGGAGATTTCAATAAGGATGGCAATGTGGATTTAGCCATTGCTAACCATGAGCAAAAATATTTGACTGTGTTACTGGGAAACGGAAAGGGGCAATTTACTCCAGCTGTAAACTCTCCATTTCCCGTTGAAGGAATACCACATACCCATGGAATAGCAACTGGCGATTTTAATAATGATGGAAGATTGGACCTGGTTACCGACAGCTGGGGTAATGACAAAATAGAAGTGCTGTTTGGCGACAATCTCAGACTTTTTATAACACCTGGCATTTTTTTTAAAGTAAGCGGAAAGCGTCCTTATCAAAGGCTTCGGGCAGCCGATTTAAATGCTGACGGATTCGATGATATTGTTACAACAAATGCTGAGACCAATGATGTAACCATTCTTTTAAGTGACGGAAAGGGAGGTTTTAGTGAACCTGCTAGCTCTCCCTTTGCTTGTGGAGATGCACCTTTTGGATTGGCTATTGGTGATTTAAATGCAGATGGCAAACCTGACCTTGCTATTATCAATTCTCCTGGTAGTATGGCAGAAGGCAAAGGTAAAAATGGATTGACCATTTTGTTGGGTAATGGAACCGGAAAATTTACAATGATGAAAGGTTCTCCATTTCCTGCTGGAAAAATTCCAAACCGCATTGCTATCGGTGATATAAATGGAGATAAGGTTAACGACGTCGTTATTTCAGACAACGACGGCGATAAAATCTATATCTATTTGATGACAAAATTTAATACCCTTTCATCACAATTTACCATTACTGTTGGCAATCATCCTAAAGGCATTGCGATTGTTGACCTAAATGGTGATGGCAAAGATGATATAATTGTTTGCAACCAACTTGACAACAATATTTCTATCTTACTAAGTAAATAAAAAATATCATTCAAAGAATAGCGGACATTAGCCAAAATGAAACGTTGAAATAAACAGCCGATGGAAGAGTATCCCAAAATATATTTATACAGGCGAATTGTTCAGGCGAAACGATTTATTGACGAACGATTTAATGACAATATAGACCTGGATAATATCGCTGATGAGGCTTATTTTTCTAAATTTCACTTCATCCGCCTCTTCAAAAACATTTATAACAAAACCCCTCATCAATATCTCACATTCGTCAGGATTGAAAAGGCAAAACTTTTATTGGCTGAGGATATTCCTGTTGCAGAAGTTTGTTTTTCTGTCGGGTTTAACAGTGTAAGTTCATTTACCGGGCTTTTTAAACGTATTGTTGGCTTAACCCCTTCTGTATTTCAACAAGATCAGCTTAAAAGGAAAACAGCTATTACTTTAGCACCGTTAAACTTTATACCCAATTGTTTTGCAGAAAACAACGGATGGACAAAGAATAGCAATAATTAAGAAGTGTAATTCAATTTGAATACTGAGTTTTACAACTCACATTTAAATCAACAATAAAATGATTACCAAATTAAATCATGTAAGCGTTTTTGTTCTGAATCAGGACAGTGCCTACGATTTCTATGTAAACAAGCTTGGTTTTAAAGTTCACACCGATGCTCCTATGGGGCCAGGCATGCGTTGGTTAACTGTCTGTCCACCTGAGCAACCAGACCTTGAAATTTCATTAATGCTAATTGAAGATGGCATGATGTTCAAAGATGGTGCAGCAAAACAAATGACCGAGCTCGTTAAAAAAGGAACATTTGGATTTGGCGTTTTTGAGTGTAATGACCTGTTGGCAACTTATGAGGAATTGAATGCTAAAGGAGTTGTTTTCAAAAAACCGCCCACCAAAGAATTTTATGGGTATGAAGCCTTATTTGTGGACGATTCAGGCAACTGGTTTTCATTGGGACAAAAAGAAAAACCGTAACATGGAACAGAAAATTCAACTAATACATCCGGAAGGGAAAAAAGCAGTTACAATGGATAAGGTTAAATATGCTGTTTTGAAAAAAGCCTTATTAAATTACCTGAAAAAGAATGTGGAATCCACCTACACAGCAATATGGCAATCAGTTGCTGAGGATTTTAAAAAGAATAAAACAACATTTGAAGGTTCTGTTCAGTGGCATATGGAATGGGTTAAATTAGACCTTGAAGCAAATAAGATTATTGAAAGAGTTCCGAAAACATCGCCACCGAAATATTCTTTAGTTAAATGAGATTGTAATTGGTTGATGCATAACTTGGAGTTTTCCGTCACTAGGGCAGACGGGATAGAGCCGGGCATTTGTACTATTATCAGCTTCGGTTCAGGCCCTGCCAAACGCTAATCACTCCATGTTATCCGTCATTTTTGAACGATATCCAAGAATAAGTTTTCGGAGGAGTAAAAAATGAAAATTAAAAGCAGAAAGATAAAATTTACTTCAGCAGTTGTCTTACTGACAGCTTTCCTGACTTGGTTTTTCTATGCGCATGAACCCCTATCAAAACCATTACGGGCAGCGACTGCCTTAATTGAGACACCTGTTGCAATTGCGTCAGGACTTTCACATTATTTAAACCTTGGGATTCCAGTTTACGATTCAATCATTGCTATAACAATTACAAATCTTATTGCTTCAATTATTATTGTTACTTTAGGATTCAAATTGCTAAAGTTGTTCAAAAACAGCGCTGAGGTTAATTCAAGTAAATAGAAGTGAAATAATAATTTGGAATATGGTTAATCATTAAAAGAATTATCACTCAAAAAAATCAATATGAATGTCTTAATAACGATTTTACTTGTAATTGCTGGCATTATAATCTTGATTGTAATTATTGCACTTTTTATGAAGAGGAAACATCATGTTAATTGTGACATTATCATCAACGCACCCCGGCAAAAAGTATTTGACTATTTAAGAGTACTCAAAAACCAAGAGTATTTCAACAAATGGGCAAAGACAGACCCCGAACGGAAAATAGAAACCAAAGGAACAGACGGAACCGTAGGTTATATTTATGCCTGGAGCGGAAATAAAAAAGCAGGTGAAGGACAAAAGGAAATTAAGAACATCATTGAAGGAAAAAAAATTGAAACTGAAATTCGTTTTGTAAAACCAATGCAAGTCACTTCCAGTTTAATCATGGAGACTGAATCATTATCCGATAATCAGACCAAAGTAAACTTCATTAATGAGGGCATATTAAAATATCCTTTAAACATAATGATACCAATGGCGGAAAGAAATTTTGCTAAAGACATGAATGTTAGCTTGTTAACTTTAAAAAACATACTCGAAAAATAATTACAACACTAAAAACAAAGAACCGCTAACGACAACTGTACTATATTAAGAATTGCCAATGACAATTATTGGACAAAATATTATCGAATATCTTAAATATACTAGGCAAATTTATTTTAGCGTTGCAATAGTCTTGACAGTACTTTCTTGTGTCAATAAAGCCGCTAAAACCGGCAATGATTCTACTGATTCTAGCCTGTCGGCTATTATGACACTAACTGACACTTTACATAATTCTGTAAAAGATACCATCACAGCAGATGGTAAATTAATAATGATTGCAAATATGCAAAGCCAACGAGCGGCACATACGGCAGTGCTTTTAAAAGATGGAGACGTTTTGGTTTGCGGTGGGTTTGCGGGTAATAATATCTTGTCAAGTGCCGAAGTATACAATCCAACATCAAAATTATTTATTAAAATAAATAATTTGAATACTTCCCGTTCAGACCATTCTGCTTCACTTTTGTCAAACGGAAAAGTTCTCATTGCTGGGGGCTACAATGGAAATTATCTTTCCTCTACCGAGCTTTATGACCCAATTCTAAAGACATTTTCCGCAGGACCATTTATGAACGCTGCACGCAGCGGACATACTGCTACTTTGCTAAATAGTGGGAATATCCTTTTTACAGGTGGTGTTGGAACTGGCTGGACATTTCTATCATCAGCAGAAATTTATGACGCTAAGGAAAATAAATTCATTCCGGTAAACTCCATGGCTGTTGCCCGTGAATCTCATACAGCAACGCTTTTGAATAATGGAAATGTGCTTATAACGGGTGGTCACAGAGACCGCCGAGAAAATGTGAAAATATATTCCAGGTGCGAAATTTTCGATATTAAAACAAATCAATTCTCTTTAACTGGAAACATGCAAATTGCACGGCATAAACACGATGCAGTGTTACTACCCGACGGTAAAGTATTAATAATTGGAGGGTCTGACCAGCGGGATTCAAGAGGGGTTTATTCGTCGGCAGAAATTTTTAACCCTGCTACTTCTCAATTCAATTCTTTAACTATCCCCTTGATTTATCCCCGATACAAACACAAGGCAACATCAGTTTTGTTGCCCGACAATAACGTTTTTATCGGAGGAGGTTCTGACCAGGCAGAAATATATCATTTCAATACTGGAATATTTATTTCGGTGAAAGGTAACATGGGAGCAGTTCGTTTATTTTCCTGTGCAACTTTATTGAAAGATGGAACAGTTTTGTCAACAGGCGGTTATGGTGAAGACAATAAATCCAATAATGAAGCCTGGCTATTTGTAAAACAAGGACGTTGAAATTTCTTGGATAAAGAACAACGAACCGCTAACACGAACTGTGTGTGCAAGCAGAATAGGCAATTCTGTGCCCACCTGCAAAGCCTCGCTTGTAAACTAGAACCTTATTAGAATACAGCCAATATGAAGCCACATGCAAAACACGAACATTTAATTTTATGACAAACATTAGAAGTTTTTTAAAATTTCATAAACCGACTATCGTTCTTGGCATTTGTTTGGCATTGCTGCTGTTTCTTCTAAAATGGTTAGAGCTTCGTTTTATAATATTTAATCATTCACTTGAAATTTACATCGGATTCATCGCTCTTATTTTTACAGCTTTAGGAATATGGCTTGCATTAAAACTCTCCAAACCAAAAATTAAAACGGTAGTAGTAGAAAAAGATGTGTATATAAGCAGAAATGAAAATTTTGTGCTAAACAAACTGCTAGTTGTTCAACTTGAGTTGAGCAAAAGGGAGTTGGAAATATTAGGCTTAATGGCAGCCGGGAACAGTAACCAGGAAATTGCCAACCGCCTGTTCGTTTCGTTAAGCACTGTTAAAACACACAATCAAAATCTTTTTGAAAAGTTGGATGTGAAAAGACGGACACAAGCAATTGAAAAGGCTAAATGCTTGAACCTCATTCCTTAAATCGCAGGCTTTGGTATGAAAGTATGCTTCATAGAAGAAAAATGGCCGAAAGTATGAGTGGAAAAAGTTGAATAATTACGAAATTGCAGTATAAAAAAGTAATAAAATGAAAAAGAACATCCTTATTTACGGACTTATTGCAGGATTGATTGTCTCAGCTTTAATGGCTGTAAACGTGACCATGTGCAGCAATAGCGGCAATTTTGATAGTAGCATGTGGCTCGGCTATGCTTCCATGCTTATTGCGTTTTCGTTGATATTTGTTGGCATTAAGAATTACCGTGATAAATATAACGGTGGCGTTATCAGTTTCGGTAAAGCCTTTAAAATTGGTCTTTTTATAACACTAATTGCGTGTGCTATTTATGTAATTGTCTGGATTATCGAGGAACATTTCTTCTTTCCAGATTTTATGGAGAAGTATATAGCCTATGAACTTAACAAACTGCAATCAAGCGGAATTAGTGCAGCCGAATTAGCTAGTAAAACAAAAGAGCTGGAGCAAGTCACAGCAATGTACAACAATCCCGTTTTAAAAATACTAATGACTTTTGCAGAAATTTTACCTGTGGGGTTGGTCGTTACGCTTATCAGTTCATTTATCTTAAAAAGAAAAACAGCAAAGAATTAATAAATCAAAATATAATAGCAAAATGAAAAAAGTAACAGGTATTGGCGGCATCTTTTTTAAATGCAAAGATCCCAATAAAATGAAGGACTGGTATAAAGATCATCTTGGGTTAAATACAACCGATTGGGGGGTAACATTTGATTGGAGAGAAGCAGAAGACTCAACAAAAAAAGGTTCTACACAATGGAGCACATTCGCCGAGACAACAAAATATTTTGAACCGTCGGCAAAAGACTTTATGATTAACTACAGAGTAGCTGACTTGGAAGCACTGGTTGAAGAACTACAAAAAGAAGGTGTAACAATTGTTGATAAAATAGAAGATTCGGATTACGGAAAGTTTGTTCACATTATTGATATGGAAGGGAATAAAATTCAGCTATGGGAACCTAAGGACGATGAATAGGAAACCGAGTTTGTTGAAGGCAGTAATTATAAATCAAAATCGTAACGATAATGAAAAAGACAATATTTATGATTTTTGCATTTGGGATGACATTCGCCTTTGGCTTTGCATTCAATTCAATGATAACAAAAAGCAGTAACCGTATGCAATCGATAGGAAAAGTAACAGGTATTGGCGGCATTTTTTTCAAGTGCAATAACCCAAAAAAAATGAGAGAATGGTATGCAGTTAATCTTGGTTTGAATACCAATCAGTATGGGGCCGTTTTTGAATGGAGACAAGGAGCCGATACTGTTAAAAAAGGGTTCACACAATGGAGTCCGTTCAATGAAAAAACAAAATATTTTGAACCTTCTACCAAGGACTTTATGATTAACTACCGGGTGAATAACCTGGAAATGCTTGTTGATCAGCTTAAAAAAGCTGGCGTAACTATTACAGATTCTATTGAAACCGTTGAATACGGCAAATTTGTTCACATTATGGACATTGAGGGCAACAAAATTGAATTATGGGAGCCAAACGATATAGAATTTGAAAAACTTGGTGAGAAGATAGGCGCAAAGACTACAAAATAATTTGTGTGTAAATAAGCAGTTGTAATGATTATTTTTAAAAGAACAGATTCAGCTAATCTTCATTTTATTTCTTTGGTAAAAGAACTGGATGCCGACCTGGCCGCCAGAGATGGTGCGGAACATGCTTTTTATGCTCCATTTAATAAGCTGAGTAAAATTAAATATGCCGTAATTGCATACGAAGATGATATGCCAGTTGCCTGCGGTGCTATTAGAGAAATTACCCCCGAGATCATGGAAGTAAAACGCATGTACACATTGCCAAAAAGCAGGGGCAAAGGTTTTGCTGTTAAACTGTTAGCCGAGCTGGAGCTTTGGGCTTCCGAAATGCATTATACAAAATGCATTCTGGAAACTGGCAAAAAACAACCCGAGGCAATCGCTTTGTACAAACGATGTGGTTACAGCGCTATACCGGCTTATGGCCAATATTTAAACATAGAGAATAGTATTTGCTTTGAAAAATTGTTACCAGGCAGCAGACTTCAAGAAACCCCATAGGGGGTTCTTCCGTTTTAATCTCCTTTTAATTTCGTTTTAACCCGCCCGCAATCTGCCCGAATTATCTTTAGGTTTCAAAATTAATAAGAATTAAACATGGAGAACGAGCAATTAAAAGCTGCTGAAAAAACCGCAAAGCCGGTTGATCAACCACAAACAAAAAAGGAGAAAACAATGTCTTTTATTCGGAAAAATCCAGTAATTACAACTGCTTTAGTTGGTATTCTTGCTGTTGTGGCTGTATATTTCTGGAAAGATATTCAGGGCGGCAGAGAAAAAGTAGCAATAGAAAAAATGGCGACTGCTCAGCTTAACGAAAAAAACCAAACCATGCTTAAACTTTTGGCAAAGCCACTTGTTTGGAGCATACGGGCCGAAATGTTGCGTGGAAATATGGAACAGGTGAATATCTTTACAACTGATTTAGTAAAAGAGAAAAACTTTCAGTTTATTTACATGATAGATCCTGATGGAAAAATCATTGCATCAACCGATAAAAAACTGGAAGGACAAACAGTGGCAGGCATGTTTGATGCTGCGTTGCTGAAAACCGATTCGGTGATTGTGGTAAATAATGAAGCAGGGATGCTCACTATGGCTGCCCCGGTGATGGGTTTTGATAAACAACTGGCAGTAATTGTGCTGAAATATGCAGCACCAGGATTTTTAAATACTACAGCAAAAAAAAACTGACGGAACTAAAGCGAAACAATAAAACAATAATAAATAACAACAATGAAAGCAATTAAATTAGTCATTCTTTTTGTAGCAGCAGCTGTATTACATGCCGGCGCACAAACTTACAGAATCGACAGCAGCGAAATAAGTTTCGAGAACAAACTGCGGCCCTGCTTTGAAGTAAAATATGATGCTTCGGCCAAAACAGTTAAACAGGCATGGGATAAATTCTTTAAGAAAAATTACAATGTAAAAATTACCGGTATTGGGTTTCTTACCAATAAGGATATCATCAGGGGAACCGATGTAACCATTGCTGCCATATCTGATAAGCGCATGGACATGTATGCAAGGGTGACCGATGTGGCGAGCGGATCGGAACTGAAATACTTTATGAGTTTTGGTTATGATTTTTTTATTGGTCCCAGAGATTATCCCAGGGAGTTTGCAGGCATGAAAAAGATACTGAACGATTTTAGTGTTGATTTTTTGAATGAATACTATGCCGATGAAGCCAGCAGTTTAACCAGTAAGATAAAAGGGCTGGAGAAAGATATTAGTAAGAACAACAGGTCAATTAAAAAGAATAAAAGGAAAGCCCGGAAAGGCTCTGCAGAAGTGGCTAACGGCTACTCGGCTAAAAATACATCGTTGGATATGGAGAATGAAGAATTGAAGAGAAAAATTAGTGATTTGAATAAGGAGATAGAAGTTGTAAAAATAAAGCAGCAGGGTATAACCAGAAATTAAAACAACTTACAGCACTGAATTGTACAAATAAAAGCAGCATTTTATTTTTTAGAGCACAGCCTAGCTGTGCTCTTTTTGTTTAAAGGTATTTTAATTGGATTTTAATATCCTTTTAATCTGCGGCTAAAGCCAGGGCAGTAGTTTTGTATAAACATAACCTATGAGTAAAAAATATTTCAATAAGAAAAATGCACAGCGAGCTAAAGGCAACCTGAGGCGAAATGGCGGCAGAAAAAAAATGCTTTCGAGGCGCATGGGAGGGGTACTGAATGCTTCGGTAGTTATGGAGAACCGGAATGTAGATGCTGCAGGATTAGGTACAGAGAAAAAAGAATCGATATGAATTTAAGTAATTCAATAACCCATATTTTATTACCAACCGATTTTTCGGCACTGGCAGGCAATGCCATGATAACAGCTATTGAAATGTGCAAACGCCATGATGCTGTTTTGCATGTTATGCATGTAGTTGAAAATCGGATACTGGTGGCACCACCCGAAGCCAAAGCGCCGGTTATTTATGTTATTCCCGAAATGGAAGCTGAGGGAAGAAATCAATTGAAATTGTTGGTTCAAAAAATAACGAAGAAGCATAAGATAAAGGTTGAAATGCACTTGAGTTTTGGTAATCCAGCCGATGTTATTAGAGATAAGGCAATAGACTTGCAATGCCAGCTTATTATTTTGGGCACCCACGGCGCATCGGGTTTTAGAGAATTATTTATTGGTAATACAGCTTATTCGCTTATAAAAAATACTACCATACCGGTGTTAACCATACCCGGTAGGAAGAAAGTTAAAACTTTTGAGAAAATTCTTTTTCCGATAAGGGCCGCAAGCGGCATATTGGAAAAATATGATTTTATTGAGCCGGTAATCGAGAAAAATAATTCCGAATTAATTATTCTCGGCCTTTCATTGAACAGCGAATTGTTCAACATGGAAGACCGGAGAAAAGAACTGCTGCAACTGGGACAATCATTAGGAATGAAATCTACCAAATTCAAGTCGGAATTTCATGTTTGTAAAAACTACGCAAAAAAGGTTTTAGAATTGTCAAAAAAAGAGAAGGTGGATTTAATTGTAATAAACGCTACGCTCGATTACAACTGGAACCAGTTCTTCGTTGGCCCGTATGCTCAGCAAATTGTAAATCATGCAAAAGTGGCCGTTTTGAGCATACGTACGCCCAATCCAATAAACAACGGTAGCGAAGGCCTTGTAAACAGTCAGATGCTTTATTCAGCTAATCAATAGTATTCCAATGCGCCTGTTATTTTGTAACTTACCCTGCATGAGCAGGGTAAATATTTCATTAAAAAAAAGAGAAAAATAAAATTAATATATGGACGAGTCATTAATAGAAGTAAGGAATTTAACCATTGAGGATTACAAAACGCTTAAATCGTCGATGATAGAAGCTTATGCCAGCCTAGGAGGTCAGTACTGGAAAGAGGAAGCGTTGCAGAAGCTGATTACAAAATTTCCACAGGGGCAAATAGTAATTGCTATAGATGGTAAAGTAGTGGGCTGTGCCTTAACTCTGATTGTTAATTACGATAAGTATGGCGATAATCATACCTACCGCGATATAACTGGCAACTTTAGTTTCGAAACACATAATCCCAAAGGCGATACTTTATATGGCATTGAAATTTTTGTGCATCCCGATTTTAGAGGTATGCGCCTTGCTCGACGTTTGTACGATACCCGTAAAACACTTTGCGAAAGCCTGAATTTGAAAATGATTATTGCAGGTGGTCGTATTCCTAAGTACGGCATGTATGCCGATGACATGAAGCCGAAGGAATATATTACTAAAGTAAAAAGCCGTGAGATATTTGACCCCACGCTTACTTTTCAGTTGGCCAACGATTTTCAGGTAAAGAAAATTATGCGTAATTATTTGCCCGAAGACAATGAAAGCAGGGGTTTTGCCACGCTGCTTATTTGGCATAATGTTTATCATGATGCCGAAAAGAGCCTTATCCTGCGTAAAAAAGACATTGTAAGAATAGGATTGGTGCAGTGGCAGATGCGCCCCTATAATACGATTGAAGAGTTTTTAAAGACAGTGGATTATTTTGTTGATGCCGTTAGTGATTACAAATCTGACTTTATATTGTTTCCCGAATTGTTTAACGCACCGTTAATGGGCAAGTTTAACGATATGGATACCCGGCATGCTATTATTGAACTGGCAAATTATACAAAACCCATTATTGAAGCCATGAGCAAAATGGCGGTGTCGTACAATGTAAATATTATAGCCGGCAGTATGCCCGAAGTGCGAAATGGCAAGGTATATAATGAATCTTATGTGCTGCAACGCAATGGAAAAATAGACAGTGTTTCAAAAATACATATCACACCATCGGAGGAAGATGACTGGCATATACAGGGTGGTAATGTGATAAAAGTTATAGATACAGATGCCGGAAGAATTGGGGTGCAGATATGTTATGATGTGGAGTTTCCGGAAATGACGAGAGTGCTGGCCGAAGACGGTATGCAAATTTTATTTGTTCCTTTTTTAACCGATACACAAAACGCATACAACAGGGTTCGTTTCTGCTCACAAGCCAGGGCTATCGAAAACGAATGTTTTGTGGCTATTGCGGGCAACGTTGGTAATCTACCCAAAGTAACCAATATGGATTTGCAGTTTGCACAATCTGCAGTATTTACGCCAAACGATTTTGCTTTTCCGGTTACGGGTATAAAAGCAGAAGCTACGCCTAACACAGAGATGATTGTAGTGAGTGATGTGGATCTATCGTTATTAACCGAATTGCATAATTACGGAAGTGTACAAACATTAAAAGACAGGCGTCTTGATTTGTATCAATTAAATTACAGCGAAATTGTAGAGGTTAAAAATCCGGAAACAAAAGTAGAAGTGGAATTGGTTAAAAGCTAAATTTGTTAAAATTTATTCATTATGAATTTTTTTCAGAAGGTATTTAATATTTCCAGAGGCACCGACTATGAGAATACTGCTAAAACCATTACCAGTGGTATTGGTATAAGAGGAACGAATGTTTGGTTAATGATTTGTTCGGCATTACTTGCTTCTATTGGACTTGATACCAATTCAACAGCGGTCATCATTGGGGCCATGCTTATTTCCCCGCTGATGTCGCCAATTTTAGGAGTGGGTTATTCGGTCGGTGTGCAGGATCGGGAAATTTTTATTCGGTCGGTACGCAACTTGGCATACTCAACTTTTTTTAGTTTGCTTACAGCATTCCTTTATTTTTTAGTAACCCCTTTGGGGCAGCCTACTTCCGAAATACTGTCACGTACACAACCTACTTTACTGGATATAGGGATTGCTTTTTTTGGTGGCGTTGCGGGTATTGTTTCTTTTTCAAGGAAAGAATCAACCATTGCCTTGCCGGGTGTTGCCATTGCTACCGCATTAATGCCACCGATTTGTGTAGCTGGTTTTGGTTTGGCCACAGGTCGATGGGAAATTTTTGGCGGTGCTTTTTATTTGTTCTTTATTAACTCGGCTTTCATAGCTTTCTCTACTTATCTAATTGTAAAACTGCTCAGGTTTCCCATAACTGCTTATATAGAAAAGGGGAAGCAAAAAAGGGTGCGGTTGGCAGCATTGGTAATCTTATTTTTCGTAAGCGCTCCAAGCCTATGGTTTTTATACACCGTATATCAGAAAAATAAAACACAGCGGGTTATTCAAACTGAGGTAATAGATGATTTTAGGCTTAGAGGTAACGAGATTTTAAAATGGGAGGCCGAAGACAGGGATTCTGTCATCATGATTAAAACGTTTTTTTCGGGTTCGCCAGTATCGGAAACCGATAAACTTCTATATGCCAGCAAGCTGAAAAAATTGGGGCTGAAAAAATACGCCATTCAGTTTTTTCAGATGAATATTACCAAGAGCGAGATGGATAAATTGAGCAGCGAAATGACGGAGAATATTATGAAGAATATCGAGCTTGTGAACAGCCGCTTCAGAGATTCGCTGCAGCAGATGTATCGCAATATTGATGAGGGGTTGTTGTTTGGAGAAGTAAAAGCATTTTATCCTAATATTTACGCATTGGGTGTAAGCAATGTAGAGATGAAGAATAATATTAAAACCGATTCGGTTTGGGTTGCCTATTTACAGTGGGATTCTCTGTCGGGAAAAGTAAATAAAGAAGAGGCTGCAGATAATATTAGGCAGTACCTTATAAAAAGATTGAGAACAGACACTGTTTGGCTGCAACAAACTGCGCCAATAAAAAAATGATTAAAATATGAATGAAATCTGGGATTATAAAATATTTGAACTAGGTAAGTTTGTGTTAACCCTCGGCAAAGTCATCAGTATCATTTTAACTATTACCATAACCTGGGCATCGCTCACCTTGGTTAAAAAATATCTTATTCACAGAAAAGAAAAAATCAAAGGTGAACGAGCAAGAAGGTTATCGCTATACCAGTTGATAAGATACTTTATATGGGTTATGGTAATTTCCACCTGTATTACTATACTAGGTTTTGATGTTACTTTAATAGTAGCAGGGTCAGCTGCTTTGTTGGTGGGAATAGGTTTTGGGTTGCAGAATATTTTCAGCGATCTGATATCGGGTTTGTTTATGCTGGTGGAACGAAAAGTAAAAGTAGGAGATGTAATGGAAGTGGATAATATAGTTGGCCGAGTGGTTGCTATTAACCTGCGTACTTCGGAACTGCTTACCCGTGATGGATATAATATTATTGTGCCGAATCATAAATTTATAACAGAGAATGTAATTAACTGGAGCCATAACAGTTTCGACCGCCGCTTTGAAATACAAGTGGGTGTAAGCTACAGCAGCGATATAGAACTGGTTACAAGAATATTAATGGAGTGCGCTACAAGCCAAAAGGAACTCATTAAAGAAAAAGAGCACAAACCTAATGTACGTTTCCAGGATTTTGGCGATAGCTCTCTTGTTTTTTTATTAATGTTCTGGACCAGCGATATTTTTCCGGTGGAACAAATTAAAAGCGAATTGCGGTATAAAATATTTAAGGCTTTCCAAGAGAATAAGGTTGTGATACCATTCCCCCAGCGTGATGTGCACATATTTAATCCGGAGTAGCGTGATGTGGTAAATAAAGTATGTAGAGTAAAAAGTATAAAAAAAGTATCTGCTTTCGGCAGATACTTTTTTGCCTTTATGAATCGGATGTTACTTTTCTATTTCAACAACTTTCATCGTCGGAATTTCTCTCTTCATGTCGGTGAACCACTTGTCAAGCAGTTCAATACTATCAAACATGGTGCTGGTGCCTACAACCCAACGGTTGGTACTTTTGAAACTGAAAAAATGTTTTCCATTCGTACTCGCCTTCAATTCAATACCTGTTGGCAAGGATAAATTCTTTTTTTCACACCTTCGATGCCGTTTAAAGCACTTTCTATTTGTTTGTATCTTTCGCTGGATAAAATAGTTTTACCGCTATTGTCAACTAAACAGAAATATAATTCACTGTTACAGCCTGTGAATACTTCAAAATTCTTCATTCTATAAAAATTTTCTTTATTAATTAGGCCTGCCAGCCTTTTCGTATGCGTATGGTTAGTAGAATATTATTTGTCTTACCTATATTTATCAACAGCAAGATTAAAACTGTTTAAAACAGCATTAAAATAACTCAGCAGAAATATTTTTTCCGTTGATGAATACTAGCCGCTTTCAGTTATTTTTGTTTGATGGAAGGTATTAGTTCATATATATACATTATAGCAGCCTGTTTGCTTATTATATCTTCCTACCTTTTTAATCTCTTTTCACAAAAAACAGGAATCCCTTCGGTGCTGTTGTTGATACTCACTGGTATTGGGCTTCGGGAAATTTTATTGTACAATCACACCAGTCTGCAAATACCGGCGAGTACCGTTGAACTATTTGGTATAATCGGATTGATAATTATTGTGCTGGAAGCTGGACTGGATTTAAGGATTAGCCGTAAAAAATTAAAAATTGTAAGGAATGCATTCCTGTCTTCAATTGTCATATTTGCCTTATCAGCTGCAGCCTGCACCGCCATGTTGTATTACTACCTCGAAGAAAAATTTATTCATTGCCTGGTTTATGCCATTCCTTTGTCGGTTGTGAGCAGCGCCATTGTAATACCCAGTATCTCTCATTTTGAAGAACATAAAAAAGAATTTCTGGTGTACGAAACTTCATTTTCGGATATCATCGGAATCATGCTGTTCAATTATGTTATTGCCGGCAATATTTTAAAGGTCGGCAATATAGCCATGTTCTTTGGCTCGGTTGCGTTGGCATTAGTTTTAAGTGTGGTACTTTCTGTTGCTATTTTATTTATGCTCACCAGAATAAAAACCAAAATCCGCTTCTTCTTGGTTTTTGCCCTGCTAATATTTTTATACGCAGGTGGTAAAATGTTACATCTCCCAGCTTTACTCATCATTTTATTATTTGGTTTAACCGTAAGTAACTGGCAGTTGCCCGTTTTTAGAAAACTATATCACTGGATGAGCTATCAGCAGGTGAATGAAGTGGGTGGTTTGCTGCATGCGCTCACTGCCGAGAGCAGTTTTCTCATCCGTACATTCTTCTTTTTTATATTTGGCCTTATGATTGATGTGCGGCTCCTGATGGATACGGAAGTGATATTTGCCGGAGGACTTATTGTGGTTATTCTTTTTGCCATCCGGTTTATTTATCTCAAGTTCTTTTTACACGCACATATTTTCCCCGAACTCTTTTTTATGCCCCGCGGATTAATTACCATTCTTTTGTTTTACAGTATCCCAGCGGCCTATAAATTATCAAAATTCAATTCGGGCATTCTGTTCTTTGTTATATTAACAACCAGTGTAATTATGATGATAGGCTCCATTAGTTATGGCAGGCCAAAACTGGAGCCTATCAATGATGAGATTCCATTTATAGTAAATGATACCAACGAGTAAATTATGGAAGAAATTAAAATTTTATTGGTAGAAGACGAGAAAAAGATTGCCGATACATTAAGCAAAGGATTGAAAGAACTTGACTACCATGTAGAAACTGCTTACGATGGTAGTATTGGCATGCGCTTGTTTGAATCGGGTAGTTTTAATATGGTTATTACCGATATTAATTTACCCGGTATGAATGGTTATGATCTTTGCAAAGCCATCCGCAGCCGTAACCAGCACATCCCAATCATTATGCTAACGGCGCTTAGCGCTACCGACGATAAGATAGAAGGTTTTGATGCTGGTGCCGATGACTATTTGGTAAAGCCTTTTGAGTTTAAAGAATTGCTGGCTCGTATAAGGGCTTTGTTGAAACGTACCATGAACCAACAACTGCCTGCAGGTAATATTTTAACTGTTGCCGATCTGGAAATGGATGTTGATAGCAAAGAAGTTACCCGTGCCGGTAAAGCAATCAGCCTTACTGCAAAAGAATTTCAGTTGCTGGAGTATTTTATGCGGAACCGCAATCGGGTGGTGTCACGTGCTGATATTGCGGAAAAAGTTTGGGAACTGGATTTTGATACCAAAACAAATGTGATTGATGTGTATGTAAACTTCCTGCGTAAAAAAATTGATAAAGAATTTGAACCCAAGCTGATTCATACACAGGTGGGTATGGGCTATATGATGAAAGAGAAATAATCTTCATTGAGTATAAAATTAAAAATAGCATTCCTGTTTACCATACTGGTAACCATCATACTTACCATTGTAAGCATCTCAGTTTATTTATTTAGCGTAAAAGAGAGACAGGATTCGTTTCTTAACAGCCTGCGGAACCGTGCATTGAGTACGGCAAAAGTTTATGCAGGCATACAGGATAGTGATTTTTCGGTTTTACAAAGGCTTGATGCGGCAGGTGTAGCATCGCTGAATAATAAAAGTATCAGCATCTGCAACCTGAATGGATCACCGTGTTATGTGTTTGCAGATAATGAGGGAGACACATTAATTCTTACCCAACAAATTATTGATAACACGAAATCTAAAAAGGAATACTTTTTTTCGTATGCTGATAAAAAGGCTGTAGCGGTTTATAATAGTGACAGCGGTAAAAATTTTATCGTGGCCGTTGCCGCATCGGATATTTATAGCGAAGAGTATTTGGCACATTTAAAAAAGATATTACTGATAGCCATGCTGTCGGCAGCAATACTTTCGTTCTTTACCGGACTTTTCTTTGCTGTAAATCTTATCAGGCCTATAAAAAAGTTAACCGGTGAAGTAAATCTTATAACCTCCAATAACCTGAGCCAGCGTATTGAAACAAATAATACAAGAGATGAGCTTAATAAACTGTCTCAAACATTTAACGATCTGATGGACCGGTTACAGGATTCGTTTGCCATTCAACGACGTTTTATATCCAACGCATCGCATGAATTGTCAACTCCGCTTACTTCTATATCAAGTCAGTTGGAAGTTGCACTACAGCGAACCCGCACCACTGAAGAATACCATGAGGTAATGAAAAGTGTTCATGAAGATATACATGAGTTGCAGCAGCTAACCCGTAGTTTGTTGGACATTGCCAAAACAGGATCGCATGGAAGCCTTGATCTGACTGAAGTAAGGCTAGATGAGGTGTTATTTAAAGTTGTTTCTTATGTACAGAAACAAAACAAAGCTTATAAAGCTATTTTAAATTTTGAAACCTTTCCAGAAGATGAAAACTTGCTTACAACATTTGGGAATGCAAATTTACTGTATATTGCATTTAAAAATATTATTGAAAACGGATGTAAATATGCCGATAATCATCAGTCGAAAGTTACCGTACAGTTTGAGGAATTTAAGATGATAGTAAAAGTTGCCAATAAAGGGGATATCATAGCAGAAGCCGATATTCAAAACATATTTCAACCATTTTTTAGAACCGATACGGCCATAAAAAAACCAGGGTTTGGACTTGGCCTTACTTTAACAAGAAGGATTTTGTTACTGCATAATGGTACTATTCAAGTTGAATCGGATATTGAGAAAGGAACCGTTTTTACTATAAAGCTTTCTAATAAAACAACATAAGTAAATTCTAAAACCAAGGGAAGAACAAATACTAAAATGCCTACAGGATATTTTTGTAGGAAAATGGGTTGCCGTGTTTATGGGAGTTGCTGTGATATGGATTATTATTTAATTACTGCGACATAACCTGACTAGCCGGATTAAAGACAACAGCACCCGGCATAAAACAAGAAAAGTACTGGGTTTTATTGGTTTCTTAGCCACTACAGTTTTAACAATTTTCATTTTCAGCCACAACCTGAGGGGAAAAACAATCGCCTTGGGTGTGGCTGGTGCAGGCATTGCCTTTGCTTTACAAGCAGTAATTGCCAGTGTGGCTGGCTTTCTATTATTTTAGGGCAGTTATATAAAACCGTCGAATAGGTATAGTTTGGCGGCATCAACGGCGATATGATGGATATTGGCGTGCTGCGTACAACTATCATGGAAACCGGCCAATAGGTGGATGGTGATTTGTATAATGGTAGGATTTTCTTGATTGCAAACAGTTTTGTATTTAAAGAGCCGGTATTTAGTTACTCTGGCGAGTTTCCTTTTTTGTGGGATTAAATTAAAATACCCATTCAATATGGGAGTAATTATATCAAGGCAAAAGAGATTATACTTAACGCTGGAAAAGTAATTGCAGAAAATCTCTCTTCACAGTCAAAAGAAATTTGGGTTATGCTTCAGTAAAAATACCCGTCAGAGGATTCTAAAACATAATCAAGGGGTTCACTCATAGCTAGCGACAATTGGGTTGAATTCACATTACGTTATGTTGTGAGTTATGAAATAAGAAGGCTTACTAAAACGGAGCTCTTCACTAAGATACTTGCTGATAACGAAGCTACCAATGGCGAAATTAAATTTGCATCTGCTACTTTTCAGCCGGTGGATATGCCGGAGATAAAAGTTTCGATGAAATAAAAAGATTTGTTTATATTATGACCATGGAAAATACAACAAAAGTGCTAATCATAGGAGCAGGATTTGCAGGCTTAAATCTTGCACGCAAACTGCATAAAAAAGGATTTGAAGTTTTTCTGGTTGATAAAAATAATTATCACCAGTTTCAACCTTTGTTTTACCAGGTGGCAACGGCAGGGCTAGAGCCTGCCAGTATTGTTTTCCCCTTGCGGAAAGCTTTTCAGCATTATGAGGGTTTTCATATCCGTATGGCAGAGCTAGTTGAAATTGTGCCTTTGCAAAATAAAATTATCACCACCGAAAATGAAATGGAATACGACTTCTTGGTAATTGCAACAGGTGTTACCACCAATTTTTTCGGCAACAAACAAATTGAAGAACATGCAATTCCCATGAAGTCGGTGAGTGAGGCATTATATATGCGTAACCGGTTTTTGCAAAATTTGGAAGATGCCTATTATGCCATTGATGAAGAGAAAGAAAGGCTGAGGAACATTGTGGTAGTAGGCGGCGGTCCAACCGGTGTGGAAGTAAGTGGAGCCATTGCCGATATGAAAAAATATGTATTGGGCAAGGATTATCCCGAGCTGGATTTTTCGCTGATGAAAATATTTTTGATTGAAGGCTCTTCAACTTTACTTGGCCCAATGAGTAAGCAGGCGCAGCAAAAGTCGCAGGAGTTTTTAGAAAAAATGGGTGTGACTGTAATAACCAATACTTTGGTGAAAGAATATGATAGTACAACAGCATTGCTTAGTAATGGAGAGTCTATTCAAACCAACACATTGATTTGGGCAGCAGGTGTATCAGGCGAAAAAATAAAAGGTATACCGGATGAACTTTTGCGAAGTGGAAATCGCATAAAGGTTAACAGGTTTAATCAACTTGATGGATTTCAAAATATTTTTGTTATTGGCGATATAGCGTTTATGTCAACAGACAAATATCCGCAGGCACATCCACAAGTAGCAAGTGTAGCCATTGCACAGGGCGCCTTGCTGGCGAAAAACTTAGTTCATCTTTCCAGAAATAAACCACTCACAAAATTTGAGTACAAAGACAAAGGCAGTATGGCAACGGTTGGCCGAAAAAAAGCCGTGGTAGATTTGCCCAACTGGAAATTTCAGGGCGTGTTTGCCTGGCATACCTGGAACCTGATTCATCTCTTCTCCATCCTAGGGGTTAAAAATAAACTCAGCATATTTTTTAACTGGGCATGGAATTATTTTTCTCCTGATCCAAACCTGAGAGTATTAATCAAGCCATTTCTAAAGAAAAAAGTTAAATAATTGCTTTTTAATCAGATTTTAATCTCCCCTTAATCCCCTTTTTAATACTGGAGGGTATCATTGTATCGTATTAAAAAAGTACGGATGCAAAAATTATTCAATAAAATATTAGTTCCAGTTGATTTCTCTGCCAAATCAAAAATGGCGGTTGAAAAAGCCTGCGATATTGCAAAGCAGTACGATTGCAGCATTCAACTATTGCATGTTGTTGCTATTTCTCCTTTTGCGGCTATTGCTATGACGGAAGGCCCAATGGCTATTCCTTTTGCTAATATTGAGAATAAAGATGTGATTGAAAAAGAATTTAAGAAATTACTAATCTCAGTAAAATTGTTGAATGGTGATGCTGTAAAAATTGCCTACAGCATATTACAGGGTACCTGGGATGAAGCTATTATTGAATATGCAAATCATCATGATTATGATCTTGTTTTAGTAGGTCAAAAAGAAACGCTATTGCAGAAAAGAAAAATGATTATTAATCCGGACAAAATTGCAGCCAAGGCAAATATTCCGGTTATTACCGTTCCATCTAATAAAAGAATTACAAAATTATATACCATCGTAATTCCCATTACTGATTTTTTGCCCGTGCGTAAATTAATGTACGGCGTATACATCGCTAATGGGTTTGATACTACTATAAAATTACTGGGTATCGAAAATGAAAAGTCGCATGAAAAAGTGCAGCATTATCTGCAAAAAGCAGCTCAGTTAATAAAAGATAATTCAACTATTAAAGTTACAACCGAAACATTGCAAAGTTACAATGTGGCAGAGGCGGTTAATCAGTTTACACGCAGGCAACCTACCGATTTGATTATTATCAATCCTCAAACACAAACCAAGATGCCTGGATTTTTCTCGTCGTTGTTCGGCAATATTATACAGAAATATTCGGCACCACCTGTACTTACCGTTAACCCGGTATAATTATTTTTCTCAATTTTAAAACAATTTATTTACATGAAGAAGTTACTCACTTTAATGATGGTTTTTGCACTGGCAGCTTTTGCTGTGCAGGCACAAAGTATTAAAGAAGCCAAGAACGAAATTTATTATCAGCGTTACGAAACAGCTAAAACTATTTTGCAATCTGTTATTGCAAAAGACAACACACCCGAAGCATTTTATTTGCTGAGTGAAGTTTATCTGAAACAAAAAAATACAGCAGCTGCACGTGATATCATACAAAAAGGTTTAGATCTGGTAATAACCCAAGGCCTTTCGCAAAAGCAGGCCCCGCTGGTTTATATTGGTAAAGCACATTTGCTGTTAAATGATGGTAAAACTGCCGAGGCAAATGCCCTGCTGGAAGAAGTGTTAAGTGCTGGTAAAAATAAAGACAAAGATGCGTTATTGGCTGCAGGGCAGGCACATATCAACAGCAAGTATGGCGATATGGGCTGGGCTGTTACCACACTAGCTAAAGCCATGAATAGAGACAAAAAAAATCCGGCTGTTTATACGGCTTTGGGCGATGCTTATAAAAAAGCCATTGATGGTTCAAACGCGGTGGTGTATTATGACAAGGCAATTAGTGTAGATTCAAAGTTTGCAGAAGCGATGTACCGGAAAGGCAAATTATACATGAGCCATAATAATCCACAAGTTTACCTAGAGAAGTTTAATTCGGCGATAGCTATGGACTCAACTTACACACCAGCTTTATACGAATTGTACTACTATTATTTTTATGTAGATGTGTCTTATGCTAAAAAATACCTGGACGCTTATTTGCGACATGCAGAGCCTTCAATTGAAAATGATTATATGAAAACCGATTTACTTTTTGTATCGCAGAAATACAGCGAAGCTATTAACGCAGCAAAAAGTACCATTCAAAAAGCAGGTAACGATGTTAAACCAAGAATGTATAAGCTACTAGCATACAGCCAAGCCAGCACCGGCGATTCAACAGCTGCATTGGAAAATATAAATACTTATTTCAAAAAACAGATTGACACTTCTATTGTGGCCAAGGATTATGTGTTGAAGGCAAAATTGCTGGAGACTTTAAATCCAGATAAATCATTGGCGGTGGTGTGGTATAAAAAAGCAGTGGCTGCCGAAAAAGAGAAAGAAGAAAAAGTAGGGTATATGTATGCCCTCGCCGATATTCAAAAAGAATTAGGAAACCGGGAAAGAGAAGCTGTATGGAGAGAAAGTATTTACAAGAATAAAGAGAAGGCAAGCAATCTGGATATATACAAATGGGGCATGGCTTTATACTCTGATGGAGATTATGTGATGGCTGATAGTGTGTTCGCCATTTATGAAGCAAAATATCCTGATCAGTTGCATGGATATTTGTGGAGAGCCCGTTGCAATGCATTAATTGATACGGCCATGACCATGGGCCTTGCAGTGCCGCATTATAAAGATTTAGTGCGTGTTGCTGATTCGCTGGGTGCCGAAAAAAATAAAGCGGTTATTTTAAGAGCTTATAATTACCTGGGTATTTATGAAGCAAATATCACCAAGAACTATCCGGTTTCTTTAGATTATTTTGAAAAGATGCTAGCTATTGATCCAACCAATGCCGATGGATTGAAATTTTCGGGCATTTTAAAAGGATGGATTGAAAAAGCTGCGGCCGAAAAAGATTCAAATACAAGTAAAGAAGCTTCATCACCAGCCGGATCAGGTTCAGGGAAATAAAAAATTAATTAAAAGAGATGATATGAAAAACGGAACCAGTGGCGTGTAGGATTTTGGAGGGTGCTTTATTGGCACCCTCTTTTGTACATTTGCATATCTTTTAAAAAACAGCATACTTTAACTAATCAATGCTATGGGTTTATTTAACATCATCACGATACTAGTTGTAATTACAGCCGTTTTTGCTTACCTCAATACCAGAGTTTTAAAATTGCCAGAGACAATCGGTATGATGATTATTGCCTTAATCTTTTCATTGTTACTTATTGTTTCAGGCCTTTTTTTTCCGCAGATAACAGCGTTTGCAACAAGCTTTATCGGCAATATTGATTTTAGTACAGTTTTGCTGGATATCATGCTTAGTTTTTTATTATTTGCAGGAGCATTGCATACTGATGGATCCTTATTAAAAGCAAACCGGCGATCTATAACGGTATTTGCCATTGTAGGTGTAATCTTATCCACAGTATTAGTGGGTACATTGTTGTTTTTCTTTTTTCAGATATTTCAAACACCGGTTAATTACTGGTATTGTTTATTGTTTGGTGCATTTGTTGCACCCACCGATCCCATTGCTGTTTTAGGTATTTTGACAAAGGCCGGCGCACCAAAAGATGTTGAAATTAAAATTGTAGGCGAATCGTTGTTTAACGATGGCATTGGGGTAGTGTTATTCTTATCGCTGCTCGAAATCATTACTATTGGTACCGATAAAGTTTCGGTAGTAGATATAAGCCTGTTGTTGGTAATGGAAATTGGCGGAGGTATTTTGTTAGGTTGGTTACTTGGCGCTATTGGATACCGGATGATGAAACGTATTGATCATTATCAGTCAGAAATTTTAATCACACTGGCAATTGTAATGGGTGGATATGCATTGGCACAAATGCTTCACTTATCGGGGCCGCTGGCCATGGTAGTGGCAGGTTTGTTTACCGGCAGCCATTCCAAATCGGATGCCATGAGCGACACTACAGAATTATATGTGTACAAATTCTGGGAATTGGTTGATGTGTTATTGAATGCCATTTTATTTGTGCTCATCGGCTTGGAAATACTTACGCTGGAGTTTGATATGAGTTACCTGATTGCAGGGTTAGTGGCCATTCCTATTACGTTGATTGCTCGTTACATCTCGTTGCTTTTGCCAGCTTCAATCTTTAAAAAGTATATTCACACTAGTTTAAACACGATAAAAATTATGACCTGGGGAGGCTTGCGTGGCGGACTTTCCATTGCCATGGCGTTGTCCTTAACAGCACCACTTCCAAAAAATCAATTTGTATTTATGATTTATGTAGTTGTGTTGTTTTCAATTATAGTACAGGGTTTAACAGTTGGTAAAGTAATTAAGAAACTGGTGTAAATTTAATCAAGCACTTCATACAAAATTAAAGCGGCCGATTTATTTTTTAAAGCCACTGAATCAACTTTTACACAGTTAAAAGATTCCTTTACTTTTTCGTAAGCCGCTTCGCTGATGATAATCTTGCCTTCGCCAGCAGCCGATTGCAAGCGCTGTGCTGTGTTTACCGTATCGCCAATAACGGTATAATCAAGCCGCCTTAGCGTGGCTGATCCTATATTGCCTGATATCATTTCGCCACTGTTGATGCCGATGGAAACCTTGGGTGTAAAAGAAACGTGTTCTGACAGCGAAGGTAATTTTTCAATCTGTTTGCGAACGGCTAAGCAAGCATCAATGGCACGGTCCAAATGATATTCTCCCTTAAATACAGCCATGATGGCATCGCCAATGAATTTATCAACATATCCTTTTTGGGCTATTATCTCTTTTGCCATTACATCAAAATAATTATTCAACAGTTTCACCACATTATCTGCCGATTCATTTTCGCTGATGGATGTAAAACTGCATATATCGATGAAGACAACTGTTGCGTCAATAGATTCATTCACCATCAGAGACGATTCAAATTCCCGGCTGCCCATAAAGTTCAAAACAGTTTCATCAACATACATTTTTAAGATATTGTTTTCTTTGATGGCCGCCATCGTGTTCCTCAACTGCTGCACATGTTTGATGGTTTTTTCCATCGTAAGTTCCAGGTCTTCAAAATTTACTGGCTTTGTTACAAAATCAAAAGCCCCGCGGTTCATGGCGGTACGTATATTATCCATGTCGCCGTAGGCAGATACAATGACAGATTTTAGCAGCCCGTTTTGTTCATTTAGTTTTGTAAGTAAAGTGAGGCCATCCATTTCGGGCATATTGATATCGCTGAGTACCATATCCACATCTGTATTTTGTTCAAGCTGTTTCAGCGCCTGAACCCCGTTTATCGCAAATATGAATTCATACTGATGATCCCGTATTTTCTGGCGAAACTTTTGCTTGATCAGCACTTCCAGGTCTGCTTCATCATCTACCACTAATATTTTTGACATCAGCTTTTAATTTTTAATTTTTCTTTTAATAAGGTAAAATCAACCGGTTTGGTCAAAAAATCATCGGCACCCAGGTCTTTGGCTGTTTTAAAATTTTCAGCATCGCCGTATGCAGTAATCATCATCACAATGGGCGGTGGTTCATGAAATTTCTGTTTGATATGCTCCAACAGATCGAGGCCACTCATGCCGGGCATATTAATATCCGACAAGATCAATACAGCTTCATGTTTATGAATACTGAGGTAGGAGAGTGCCTCTTCGCCAGAGAAGGCGAAAACAAAATCCACTTCGCCGTTTTTAATTTCCTTTCTGAACCGTTGTTCAAAAAGTGTTTTTACATCAAGTTCGTCGTCAACTACTAAAATTTTCATTTGCTGAATTTAAGGGTTATATGTTTAAAATAATAATAAATTGAGAGCCTTCACCTTTTTTTGTTTTAACTTTTAGTTCTCCGCCATGCCCCTTGGTAACAATGTCGTAACTCATACTCAGTCCCAGTCCCGTTCCCTGTCCGGTGGGTTTGGTAGTAAAAAAAGGTTGAAATATTTTTTCCTGTATTGCTTCAGGCATACCATTTCCGTTGTCAATCACGCTGATTTCAACTTTATCATTTATCCTTTTAGTACTAATTGAAACGATGGGTTCATAGTTTTCATCCCGATTGCTATCGGGACCTGATTTCTTTTTCTCATCAACCGCATAAAATGCATTCGTTAATAGATTCAAAATAACTCTTCCAATATCCTGTGGAATGATATTTATGTTACCGATTGAATTATCAAAATCAGTATTCATTGTTGCATTAAAGGATTTATCTTTTGCCCGCAGGCCATGATAGGAGAGACGTAAATATTCATCGCACAAAGTATTGATATCTGTCGGTTGTTTTACACCACTGCTACTTCTTGGATGTTGCAGCATTCCTTTTACAATGGCATCGGCTCTTTTGCCGTGATGGTTTATTTTTTGTTCATTTGCTTTTATATCATTGAGAATTATTTTTACTTCACCAAAATTCCCTTTATCTATTTCCTGCCCTGCTTCATCGATCAATTCTGTATTTACTTCCGAAAAATTATTGACAAAGTTTAACGGGTTTTGTATCTCATGAGCAATGCCGGCAGTGAGTTCACCAAGGCTTGCCATTTTTTCGGATTGAATCAATTGTGTTTGGGTAGATTTTAGATCCGTTAAAGTTTTTTCCAATACTTTATTGGCGTTTTGTTTTTGCCGATTATTTCGAAAAAGTATAAAAACGATTAAAAGAACCATGGCCAAGCCTGTCATCAGTCCATATTGTTTTAATTGGTTTTGATAAGTTACAGCTTTATTTTTTTCTTCAATAGTTCTTAATTGGTCATTAAAAAGTAATGACTGTACTCTGTTTTTGTTATCCTGACTGAACATTTGCGAATTAATCCTGGCCTCCATCTGAGCGTAAAAATAAGCACTGTCTTTTTGGTTTAACGTATCATACAACTGTCTTAAATAACCAGCGCCAGCAAGTTTTATGTTGTTGTTATCATACTGTAATCCCAAGGCCAAAAGATTCCTACTTTGAATGACTCCTTCTTTAGTTCTACCATTTGCCAGTAGAAACTGGATATAGTTATTGTAAAAGTATAGTTTAGAACTGACGTTTTCTATTGAGTCCTGTATTGCCATTGCAGCCGTGAAATATTCTTCGGCTTTTTGTGCATTACCGGAGATTGCATAGCTTGATGCTAAATTTATATTGTCTAAATAAACGTAAGCGATACCTTCATTAAAGCGGCCCAATGTTTCGTGAGATTCCCAGGCGTATTTAAATGCAGAATCTGCTTTTTTTGCCAGCAAAAAATATTGGACCATGTTAGCTTCGTATTGCAGTAACATAAAATCGTACAGAGGATGGGATTTGACCGGAAGATTGTCTCCGCCTTTTCTTGTCATTTCAAGTGCCATCTCATTATCAAGCATATCAAAATACACCAAGGCCATATCAAAATACAACGAACTTATCCGTCGTTTTTCTTTTGTTTTTTCTGCCAACGGAAGGGCTTTAAAATAATATTCCAGTGCCGAGGTGTTGTCCCCTTTTTTCAGGTAGAAGTATGTACCTAACCAATTATAACTAATCGCCTTTAGAGAGTCATTATTTAATTCCTGCGCTATCTGAAGCATTTGCATGGTTGCAGCCGAGTCAGCATTATCACCTCTAAAACTCGTTAAATCCAATACTAAATTGTTGAGAAGATTGAATCGTTCTATGGCATTTGTAGTTTGTTTCAATACAGTCCTTAAACTATCAGCATATTTAGATTGGCTAAAACTGAATAAGCAACAATGAATAAAAATGACCGTATAAATTATTTTTTTTACCATGTGCTTTTAGTTTGGTATTTGAATAATAAATGTTGACCCTTCACCTTCCTTTGTTTCCACTTTCAACTCGCCACCATGAGCTTTTACAATATCATAACTCAAACTCAACCCTAATCCTGTTCCCTGCCCGGTTGGTTTGGTAGTAAAGAAGGGTTGAAAGATTTTATCCAAAACTTTTTGAGGGATGCCGTTGCCGTTGTCAGTTACTTTAATTTCAATCTTATCAGCAATCTTTTTTGTGCTTATTGAAACGGTTGGTTCATAATTTTCATCCCGATTGCTATCGGGACCTGATTTCTTCTTTTCATCAACGACATAAAAAGCATTGGTAATTAAATTCAGTATCACTCTGCCAATATCCTGTGGTATTACATTTACTTTTTCCAGACTTTTATCAAAATCTGTTTTCAACGTTACATTAAAGGATTTATCCTTAGCCCGCAAACCATGATAACTCAACCGTAAATATTCGTCACACAAAGCATTGATATCAGTTGGCTCTTTTTTGCCTGTGCTGCTTTGTGAATGTTGCAACATTCCTTTCACTATAGCATCGGCTCTTTTACCATGGTGGTTTATTTTTTCTTCATTTTCTTTAATATCATTGGATATTGACATGGCTTCTTCAATATTGC
>JBKJPN010000236.1:0-5386 GCA_046595125.1 Ferruginibacter sp. | reverse complement strand
ATTTATACCGATAATATTGAAGGCGTAACCTTTGGGCCCGTTTTGCCGAATGGAAACAAAACACTCATTTTTATTGCAGATAATAATTTTAGTGCTTTTGAAAAGGCCCAAGTTTTGGCTTTTGAAGTGCTGAAATAATTTTCTTAATCAACTACAGCAAAAGATTAAAAACTATACCAACTTTAGTTAGCTTTGGGCACAAATAATTTACCATGATAAATAACCGGATAAGAAAGATTGTTTTAGCAAGCATATTTTTATATATACCTTTTTGCAGCATGGCTTGGGGTATGTTGGGTCACCGTATAGTTGGGCAAATTGCAGACTTCTATCTTACCAAAAACACAAAGAAGGAGATTTTTAAAATCCTCGGGAACGAATCTGTTGCCATGGCCAGTAACTGGCCCGATTTTATTAAATCTGATCCATCGTATTCTTATTTAAGCTCCTGGCATTACATTAATTTAAAAGGCGGCCTTTCGGAGCAGGATGTAAAATCTTATCTGGCGACGGATACCGTTACAGATGCATACACAAAAATAAACTGGCTCACTGTACAGCTTAAAGACAAAGAGTTGGAGCAGGAGAAGAAAGTACTTTACCTGCGCTTGCTCATACATATAGTTGGCGATATACACCAGCCATTGCATGTTGGCCGCTTCGAAGATTTAGGAGGAAACAAAATAAGAGTAACCTGGTTTAAAGATTCAGTTAACCTGCATCAGGTTTGGGATTCAAAGCTGATAGAATATCAGCAACTGAGTTTTACAGAATACGCAACTGCAATTAATTTTACCACTAAAGCACAAAGAAAATCGTGGGGGGCCGAGCCAGTCAGTGAGTGGATCTGGCAGTCGTATCAATCGGCACAAAAAATTTATGCAGATGTAAAACCTGGCGACAGACTGGGGTTTGATTATGATTTTAAAAATAATGCTCTACTTAATCAACAGTTGTTAAAAGGGGGCGTGCATTTAGCTTGCCTGCTCAACGAAATTTTTAAATAAAATATTTTTACGAAAAAAGGGAGAAGTTTAAATTAAAAATCAATTTTTGCTAATTGCTAATTGCTAATTGCTAATTGCTAATTGCTAATTGCTAATTGCTAATTGTATTAATACCCTCTCACATCTTTTCCTTCCATATAATTCATGAAGGCTTTATTGCAAACACGGTTGCCGCCGGGTGTTGGATAGTTGCCAGTAAAATACCAGTCACCGGTATTGGTAGGGCAGGCTTCATGCAGCGATTCAATGGTTTGGTAAATTACACTTACCGGAATTTGTAACCCTTTGGGTGTAATTAACTCTGCAATTTTATTTGAAATCTGACCTAATGAAAAAGGTTTGTATATCTGCCGCACAATATTTTCGGTATGCAATTGGTTATTTCGTTGCAACTCTTTGCATTTATCAAGTATTTCGGCCAGCAGATTTTGCTGATGGGTCTCTTTCATCAATTCAATAGCCGCTTTAAAGGCAATAAAGTCGCCCATCTTACTCATATCAATACCATAACAATCGGGATAACGAATTTGCGGAGCCGATGAAACGACAATGATTCTTTTAGGCTCCAGTCTGGATAACATGCGGATGATACTTTCCTTCAACGTGGTGCCACGAACAATACTGTCATCAATTATAACCAGCGTGTCTAGGTTTTTTCTGACTGTGCCATAAGTTATATCATAAACGTGTTGCACCATTTCATTGCGGCTGCTGTCTTCCGTAATGAAAGTGCGCAGCTTAACATCTTTAATAGCAATTTTTTCAATGCGTATCCTTCGGTTTACCATTTCTGATAATTTCTCTTCATCAAAACCTGCCTGTCCGGCAGGCAGGTCTTTACCCCAGCTCAGTATGCGCTCAATTTTTATTTTATTCAGATAGTCTTCTGCTCCTTTTATCAAACCGTAAAAAGCAGTTTCGGCAGTGTTAGGTATAAAAGAAAAAATGGTATTCTTTAAATCGTAATCAATGGCTTTTAAAACCGTATCGCTAAGCAGGTAACCTAATGCATTTCTTTCTCTGTAAATTTTTTCATCACTTCCACGGCTGAAATAAATTCGCTCAAAACTACAAGCCTTTCTTTCCTGGGGTTCTACAATTTGTTCCACGGAACAACTGCCATCAGCTTTTGCGATTAATGCATGGCCGGGCATCAGTTCCTTTACTTCATTTTCTTCTAGATTAAAAGCTGTTCGTATGGCCGCTCTTTCGCTAGCCGCAACAATTACATCATTGTTAATGTAATAGTAGGATGGACGGATACCATGTGCATCTCTCATCACAAACCCATCTCCATTGCCCAGTATGCCGCTGAAATTAAAACCGCCATCAAATAAGGGAACGGCTTTTTTTAAAACCTTTACAATATCCATCTCTCCGGGAAAAGCTTCATCTGCTTTTACAATAAAATGATACAGCACTTCCATCATGGCAGCTAAATCACTCTGCCGTTGAAATTCTCCCGGATCAATATTCACCAGTGCAAAAAGTTCTTCGGTATTTACTAGATTAAAATTACCAGCCAATGCTAGATTACGTGATGGAATGGTGTGCCTTTTAATAAAAGGATGACAAAACTCTGCATTATTTTTTCCCTGAGTACCGTAACGCAAATGCCCCAGCAATACCTCTCCTAAAAAATTCATATGGCCCTTCATCAGGCCGGGGTGGTTTTTTATATCTGGCTGATATTTTTCTACTTCGTTAATCTCGTTGCCAATTAAAGCAAATAAATCGGCAATAGGCTGATTGGCGCCACTGCGTAGCCGGTGCATAAAAGGATAACCCGGTTCGGTATTCAATTTAACAGCTGCAACACCTGCCCCATCCTGGCCACGGTTATGCTGCTTTTCCATTAACAGGTACAACTTATTAAGCCCGTACATTACGGTGCCATATTGTTGTTGATAGTAACTGAAAGGCTTTCTAAGGCGAATGAAAGCAAGACCACATTCGTGTTTAATTTCGTCGCTCATGGTATGATTCCGATTTCTATCGGAAGAGCCGCAAAGTTACGGCTTTAACAAAGGAGCAGCAAACAAAAATCCCTCCGTGAAATGCGGAGGGATTTTCAAAATACTTTATCGTTTTTATAAACCGCTGAAGTTTAAACCAACTTGAAAAAGTTTCACATCGGGAGCAACACCATCTTTAAAAATATTATTAAACTGATAAGATCCAAATATTGAAAAATTGCCATAACCAATTCGGGCGGTAGCTGCCAGCCTGGTCGAATTCATAAACCCTTTACCAGTTTCTTTCGCAGTATAACTGTTAATGGCAGTACCATATTTATCCTCCAAATTTTTTCCCTTAGTATGTACATTTAATAGCGTACCTACTTTTACACCAATAGCGGCTTTTATACTTTTGCTTTCCATTTCAGGATTCGCTGTAAACCTCAGCTCAAGCGGTATTTCTAAGTAAGAGGTAGCTAATTTGTATTTTTTAAAATGATCAACACTATCTACATTATTAAACGGCAATGTGTTGGTCTTCGACTTAAGGTTTACTGTCATATTTTTAAAATACATGCCGCTGGTTCCTACGCCTACACCAAAAGCCACACTCCACTGCGGAGAACTTTTAAAACGTTGATCAAGCATTACATAAACATTAAGCCCCCTGGCCAAGCCTTTCATGCGACTGCTAATGCTGTCGGGCGCACCCATCCAATGATCGCTGCTAAGTTGTAACATTAAATGGTCGCCAGTACGGGTCATAAAACCACCCAGTTTTTTCTTCTCCTGTGCCGATGCTGCCGATACGGATATAAGGGCAATAACAATAAATAATATTTTCTTCATAATTAATTTTGAAGCTGCAAATTAACGGCAAATAATTTAATGAAGCGTTAAATTAACGTCTGCGCTAATAGATTAGTAGGTTATTCGGTTGCCTGAATGAAGCTTTTTGGGCTGAAAATAGTATTTGCAGATAAATATTTTACTAATTCGCCAAATTAAAAACGGCTTTGATTATATTTGCAGCCTCTTTCTTCAAAACACATTGAAGAACGGGCCTATAGCTCAGTTGGTTAGAGCACCTGACTCATAATCAGGTGGTCCCTGGTTCGAGCCCAGGTGGGCCCACCAAGCGCCCCGAAACTTCGGGGCGCTTTTTATATTATATGAAAGAGACTAAAAATATCATTTTTGATTTGGGTGGAGTTTTACTGGATATCGACTATCAAAAAACAATCGATGCCTTCAAAAAACTGGGGATTGAAAATTTTGAGGAAATGTTCTCCCAGTTTAATGCAGACGAACTATTTGAAAAACTGGAAACCGGAGATATTACTGAAACCGATTTTTACGCAGAAGTAAAAAACAGAACTTCAATAACTATTTCTGATGGAGAAATTGAAACTGCCTGGAATGCCTTGTTACTGGATTTTAGAACAGAGAGTTTGACCTATTTGGAAGCTCTTTCAAAAAATTACAAACTGTATTTACTAAGTAACACCAATTGCATACACTTAAAATGCTTTAAGCAGTTGTTTACCCAGCAAACTGGCAAACCCTTGCTGGATGCTTATTTCTGCAAAGCCTATTACTCAAATGAAGTAGGCTTAAGAAAACCCGGTACAGAAATTTTTGACTTTGTTTTGCAGGATGAAAACCTGACAGCAGCAGAAACGCTGTTTATTGATGATACACTTATGAATATTGAAACGGCACAAAAAATGGGCTTTAAAACCCATCACTTATTGCCCGGCGAAAAAATTGAATTGATTAAAATCTAATAGTAATCTGCGGCGCTTATTTTACTTCTTCAAACTCAATATAATCTTCCTTAGCTGGCTTTTGCACTTTTTCATCAGCAGTTGAACTAAACTGGCTTTGCTGTTGCTGCATGTGCTCATTCATTTTGCTTTGCATTTCCCCTACACTTTGTTTAACCTGCTTGGTGGTTCTGTAAACCGGAATGATAAAGTCGAAAATCAGCTTATACAGCAGGTACAATACAAAAAGCTCAAATATTACTCTAATTAGTCCCATGGGGCAAAGTTATTAATCAAACAAATGTAATCCTGTTAAAATTTGGCTTTGGTATAAATTATATTAAAAAACAGCTTCATTTTGGCAATTACAAGTCCGTTCTGTATATTTGCAGCGGACAAAGAATCAATTGAAGGGAACGGTGGCGTTCCCTTCTTCTTTTATCATGACTCAAGACACACAGATTCAGGCGGTTGAAAAGTTGATTGGAAACTTACTTAAGGACGATATTTTTTTGGTTTCCATTAAAATAAAGCCCACCAACAATTTTAAAATATATTTAGATGCAGATAGCGGGCTTGGAATAGAGAAATGTATAAAAATAAACAGGGCCCTGTATAAGATGATGGAAGAAATGGGGATGTATCCTGATGGCGA
>JBKJPN010000124.1:0-24512 GCA_046595125.1 Ferruginibacter sp. | reverse complement strand
ATAATCTGTATCGTATCGCCTGCGATACCTACGCAGCGTTTGATAAAGTTCTCCCGTTTGTCAACAGGCCGAGTTATAATTAGATTTCCGTAGTCCTGCCAAACCCTCTCCCTGCCTAGCTGGCGAACCGCCTCGTAATAAGTTGTACGGCTGCCAAAATTCGCTTCATCGTTAATCAATGTATCGTTTACCGGAAAATTAAAAACCACCGCATCGTTTCTTTTTACCGGACTGGCAAACCACCTTGTGTAAGGAATTTGTATCCACTCCACATAAGATTTTACATTTAACATCGGTATGGTATGATGCACAAAGGGCATGGCGATTGGCGTATTTGGCAAACGTGGCCCGTAGGCAGTTTTACTTACAAATAAAAAGTCGTTAACCAGTAATGTTTTTTCTTCGGATGGAGTAGGAATAGTATAAGCTTCAAAAACGAAAGTGCGGATTAAAGTTGCCGCAACAATAGCAAATGCGGCGGCATCAATCCATTCTCTGGCACCCGATTTCTTATAGTTCTTTACTATCTCAACACCAGCAAATCTTTCGTTTTTTGAATAACCCAAATAAGGGAAGTAAGCAAAAGGAAAAAACACGGCAGCGGCATGATGCCAGAAACCAAAACGGCCGAAATGTTCTACAAATTTGATACAAATCCAGATGGTGATGAATTGCCCTGCAATAGGAACCAATTGAAAAAAGAACCAGTATTTTTTAAGCTGCATTTTTTCAATCATGCACCAGGTGTTGTAAAAAGGAACCAAGGCTTTCCAGCCTTCGATACCTGCTTTTTTAAACATGCCATACATTCCAATATGCCAGCCCAAGGCTCCTATAATAAATACAATCCAGCCTATACTCATGCGTTAAATTTTAGAAGTGCCAAAAATACCATAATAAACCGTTTGACAAAGGTTTAACCAAATAATGTTTTGAAATGTTTAACAGATCCTTCAATTATGCTGCAAAATGCTATTGATACAGGCACTTACCTCTGCAGCCTTATTCATAATCATAAAATGTCCGCCCTTTTTTATGGTATAATCCGCTTTAACATACTTGATGGGAAACATATTGTCATCATCGCCATGAATATGAAAAATATTAGGGTGTTGCCAGTCATTTTTCCAGTTGATGGCCTGGTTTACTGCCCAGTTTGTGTAGGGCAAATCGGCTTCTCTGCGCAATGAAGCAACCAATGTTTTTTCTTCTTCTGATTTTACGCCCAGCATCCGGTTCTGAATGGGTTGAGTAATTTTAGATGATCGCATCGGAATTATTTTATTGATACCCAGTTTGGCAACCGAACGCATCCACCAGGGCAATTCTTTTGAGGACTTGATGCTTGAAATGATAATTATTTTTTTCACCGGAATCTGTTTGGCAATTTCGGTACAAATCATACCTCCAAAGGAAAGCCCCATCAGTATTGGATTTTCCTCTTTAATTCCGGCACGCATTCTTTCGGCATAATTTGTCAACAGCTCCTTGGGCTGCGGCATCAACCATCGAATTACTTTTAAATGATAACCAGTGATTGTTAATTTAGAAAAAGCTCTTTCATCTGCTCCCAATCCGCTTATGCAATAAATAGTTTTCATCTTCCGATTCCCTGAGAAGGGATTTAAAATTGTAACATTTAATTCATGATTCTAAAAAAAATGTAATTGTTCAAAAGCTCTTCACCAAATTCCATCCCGATAGCTTTCGGGAACTAATTCCCAATTCCTATTTTCTAGGCAGCACATAATTCTCAACATCTTCCAGCGAAATAGTTTTGCCCGATAAGATAATCAATCGCTCCACCACATTTCTTAACTCACGGATATTTCCCGTCCAGTTATAATTTTTTAAAGCTTCCATTGCTTTGGCATCTACTTCTTTTTTTGGCTGACCATAATCAGCCGCAACAATATCAAGGAAATGTTCTACCAGCGATGGTACATCATCCCTTCGCTCATTTAGCGATGGAACATGAATGATAATTACGCCCAACCGATGATATAAATCGAGCCGAAAGTTTTTTTCGTCCACTTCCTTCAACAAATCCTTATTGGTTGCTGCTATAACTCTAACATCAACCGTAATATCCTTCTCGGCTCCTACCCTTGTTATTTTACCTTCTTGCAGGGCACGCAAAACTTTTGCCTGGGCATTAAGACTCATGTCGCCAATTTCATCTAAAAACAATGTTCCGCCGCTGGCCGTTTCAAATTTACCAATACGTTGTTTTATGGCTGATGTAAAGGAGCCCTTTTCGTGTCCGAACAATTCGCTTTCAATCAATTCACCCGGTATAGCCGCACAATTCACTTCAATCATGGGGCCGCTGCTTCGGTTACTTTTTTCATGTATCCAGCGGGCAACCAGTTCCTTACCTACGCCGTTTTCCCCTGTAATTAAAACACGGGCATCGGTGGGCGCCACTTTTTCAATGGTGTCTTTAATTTTATTGATTGGGCCACTGTCTCCTACCATCTCCAAAGCCTTTCCTACTTTACGTTTTAACACTTTGGTTTCGGTAACTAGGCTTTGCTTATCCAGCGCATTGCGTAAGGTAATGAGCAGCCTGTTAAGGTCGGGTGGTTTGCTGATATAATCGTAAGCGCCTTTCTTAACAGCTTCTACAGCAGTATCAACGTTACCATGTCCGCTAATCATAATCACCGGCACATCAGGATTTACGCCCCTTGCTTTATCCAGAAATTCTATTCCGTCCAGTTTGGGCATTTTAATATCGCACAAAACAACATCGTAGTTTTTTTCGGTAAACTTTTTAAGTCCTTCTTCGCCATCGCTGGCTTCATCAATCTTGTATCCTTCGTAACTAAGGATTTCTGATAAGGTTTTTCGAATCGATTTTTCGTCGTCTATTATAAGAATATCTGCCATATTTATTTGCACATTTAAAAGATTACAATATCGCTGATTGTAGCGATGAGGCTTTCGTCAAAAATAACGCATTATAGCTTTTAAACCCCAAGGGTTAATAATAAAAAATGCAGTTGTTTATTACACAACTGCATTTTTCAATTTTTTAAAAGACGATTCCCCTGTCTTTAGTTTTTAAGTTTTGTGGTCATTTCATCATGAAACCCATCGAACCTTTTAAGTATACGGCCAAACGGAGCAAATTGCTCATCGGCAGTAAAAGAAACGCCTGACCTTGGCGCAATTTCAGTAATAAACTTCATTTTATATTGTAATGGCACCTCAGAAGATTGCTTTACAATTAGCCGCATACGAACGGTATTCCGCTTATAAGTAACCCCAATCCAGTTAGTTCGTAAGTACCCTGATTTTTCGTCATTCATTTCCAACACATCAAACTTACCTAATATGGTGGCAACGATTATTTTCCAGGCTTCTTCTCTAGTACGATCTTTTCGAACATCTAAGTTGATATCAATATTGGCATATTCCGATTGAACGGAGGATGTGTAGGAATCATCTATATCCAATTGTATGTAATCAGTTTTAGGCGGGGGGGTAATTCCTCTCTTCTTACAATAGGTTCTTTCTTCATATAGATAGCCGTCTTCAGTAACCTGTACAGTTACGCATTCGTTACCGGGCACTGTAACTACCAAGGATCCGGCTCCCATTTTTACCCCATTTACCCATATTTTGGCCGATTGTGGATTAGTGGTGATTTTTACTTTTTGAGCATGGCCGATACTGCAATCTGCCAGAAAAAAAATAATACAAAGCAAGATTACCTGATTGGAGAATTTTTTCAACATAAGTTTAGGTTTAAGAGTTTTGAAAAAGTTGTTTTGGTTTAATTTATAAATATATGGCTATTAATTCAAAATTACTAACTGAACCGGCTAATTATTTGCTGATTTCACCTTTACCGAAACCGCTAATACACCCTTTTTATTTTATTTTCAGTATCAGTTTTTATACATACGCTTTAACATTTATTTTATATGGATAAGTTATGGGGCTGCATCAGATTTTAAAATCTGCTATGAACCTATTTATTCAATTGCTACTACTTCAGTTAACTATTCAGTCATGTAATCTTAATTCGGCCGAAAACAGTAATTCTACAGAGGCTGTAAAACACTCAACGGAAAACCCATACAAACAAATTAAGGCAATCCCTTTACCAGTCGGATTCACCAGAATAGAAACTGATTCTTTTGCTTCGTATTTAAGAAACATCGGCTTAAAAGCCAATAGGACTGTTTACCTGTACAATGGAATGCCCAAGGCCAATCAAAAGGCACAGTTTGCATTGCTAAATATATCAACCGGCGACAAAGACCTACAGCAATGTGCCGATGCAGTTATGCGCCTTCGTGCCGAATATCTGTATCAACAGAAAAAATTTGACGAAATTGTTTTTTACGATAACGATAAAACGGCTTACCGTTTTTTACCGCCTTACAACAGGGAACATTTTACAAATTATCTGCATAGAGTATTTGGCATGTGTGGCAGCGCCTCGTTAGCAAAACAATTAAAAGCGGTGGATAATTTTGAAGCAATACAACCCGGTGATGTTATTATAAGGGGAGGCTTTCCGGGCCATGCGGTGATGGTAATGGATGTTGCACAAAATGCCGAGGGTGAAAAAATTTATTTGCTGGCCCAGAGTTATATGCCGGCGCAGGATATTCATGTGCTAAAAAACCCAATGGATGCGGATATTTCGCCGTGGTATCGTGTAAACGGCAATCACATTATTGAAACACCCGAATATAATTTTACTAGAAATGAATTAAAGAGATGGTAGTAAAAAAGGCCATCAATTGATGACCTTTTTGAGTCGGGATGACAAGATTCGAACTTGCGACCCCACGCCCCCCAGACGTGTGCGCTACCGGGCTGCGCTACATCCCGAAAACCGGATGGCAAAAGTAGTTGAAAATTTCAACTTTAAAAACAGCAACTTGTCTTATCTTAGCACAACTTTTTAATTCATGACAATATTAATTAAGCAGGCAAAAATAATTTCTTCCTCCTCTCCTTTTAACGGACAAATCAAAGATATTTTAATAACAGATGGCAAAATTACTGCGATAGCAGATGCTATTTCTGAGAAAGCCGAAACTACAATTGAACAAGCCGGTTTGTGTGTAAGTGCAGGCTGGATGGACATTTTTGCCGATTTTGCTGACCCAGGTTTTGAACAAAAAGAAAGCATGGAAACAGGTGCCAAAGCAGCAGCAGCGGGTGGCTTTACTGATGTGATGCTGATTCCTAACAGCAGTCCGGTGGTTGATAATAAATCGCAAGTAGAATATGTTGTACAAAAAGCGAAACAAGTAGGTGTAAATATTCATCCAATTGCTGCAGTTTCTAAATCTGCAGCAGGAAAAGAACTTTCCGAAATGTACGATATGCGCCAATCGGGCGCTATTGCCTTTGGCGATGGAATTAATCCGATACAAAACTCTGGCCTTGTTTTAAAAGCACTTCAATATGTAAAAACTTTTGACGGCATAGTTATACAAGTACCTGATGATACCAGTATCGGAACCAATGGTTTAATGAATGAAGGAATTATCTCAACCCAAATGGGTTTACCCGGCAAACCTACTATGGCCGAAGAACTAATGGTAGCCCGAGATTTAAAATTGGCTCGCTATGCCGACAGTAAAATTCATTTCACCGGTATTTCGTCACCCAAAAGTTTGGAGTATATTAAACGGTCGAAAGAAACCGGCATAAAAGTTACCTGCTCCATTGCACCCTATCAAATTTTCTTTTGCGACGAGGATTTGCAGGGATATGATACCAATTTAAAACTGAATCCACCATTACGAAGCCGTACCGATATGTTGGCTGTAAAGCAAGCTTTACTGGACGGAATCATAGACTGCATTGCATCGCATCATTTTCCTCAACATTGGGATAATAAAACCTGCGAATTTGAATACGCAAAACCGGGCATGATTAGTTTAGAAACCATGTTTGCTGTTTTAATGACTTGTGGATTACCTGTTGAGCAATTTGTACAAATGCAAACCGTTAATACAAGAAATATTTTCGGCTTGGCTATTCCCGAAATAAAAGAAGGCGAAATTGCTACGCTCACATTATTTAACCCCGATAAAGAATTTGTGTTTGAAGAAAACATGATACAATCCAAATCAAAAAACGCTCCTTTTATTGGTAAATCCTTAAAAGGAAAAGTGATAGGAATTATTAATAAACAAAACGCCGAAATAAATTAAACTATGAATAACCTTTCCGAAAGAAACAAGGGGATACTTACTGGCTTGCTCATGGTGGCGCTGGCTTTGTTTTTTTATTATGGACTGAAAAAACCGTTTGACAGTAGTTTTCAATACATCATATACTGTGTTTATACTGCTGGTATCATATGGGCGCTGGTTGATTTTAAAAAAAGTGCCGCTACCGACACAAAATTTAAAGAATACTTTGCCGCCGGATTCAAAACGTTTGTGATAACCACACTCATTATGGTACTCTTTGTATTTATTTTCTTTTATTTGAACCCTGAGATAAGAGATGCTAAGTTTGCCGAGAATACTAAATTGCTGTTGCAAGAAGGTAATCATACACCCGATGAAATACAAAAGAATACGGAGCAGATGAAAAAGATGTTTCTGCCAATGATGGCAGCCATTACAACATTCACCTATCTTTTTCTGGGGTCGTTGATTACAGTGATAACAGCAGGTTTTATCAGTCAAAAAAAATAAAATGGATTTATCAATTGTAATACCGCTTTATAACGAAGATGAATCTTTGCCCGAACTATCGGCTTGGATTGAGAAAGTTATGATGGAAAATAATTTCTCGTACGAAATTATATTTATTGACGACGGCAGTACCGATGATTCTTGGAAAATCATAGACGAGTTGAGTGCAGTAAATCCAAATATCAAAGGCATCAAATTTCAGCGCAATTACGGCAAAAGTGCGGCACTTAATGAAGGTTTTAAAGCTGCACAAGGCGATGTGGTGATAACCATGGATGCTGATATGCAGGACAGTCCGGATGAAATACCAGAACTGCGCAAAATGATTATTGAAGATGGATTTGACATGGTTAGCGGATGGAAGAAGAAAAGATATGACAATACTTTCTCCAAAAACATTCCATCAAAATTATTTAACGCTGCCGCCAGAAGAAGTTCGGGAATAAGACTGCACGACTTTAACTGCGGCCTTAAATCTTATAAAAAGAAAGTGGTGAAGAGCGTAGAGATTTATGGTGAAATGCATCGTTACATTCCTATTCTGGCCAAATGGTCGGGTTTTAGAAAGATTGGCGAAAAAGTGGTGGAACACCGTGCCCGTAAATACGGTATCACCAAATTTGGTTGGGAACGATTTGTAAATGGCTTCCTAGATTTGGCTTCCATCATGTTTGTTGGCAAATTTGGAAAGAGGCCCATGCACTTCTTTGGTTTATGGGGTACACTATGTTTCTTCGCAGGTTTTACAGTATTTACATATCTCACTATCTCCAAATTCTTTTTCGACCAAACCGGACTAACGCAGCGGCCATTGTTTTTCTTTACACTGGTATTAATGATCATAGGTTCGCAATTATTTTTGGCAGGATTTATTGGGGAACTGATTGCCAGAAACTCTCCCGAGCGGAATAATTATCTTATTGAAGAAAAAAAAGGACTTTAAAATCCAGTATAACTCATGAAAGTAATTATTATCGGCCCGGCGCATCCTTTACGTGGCGGAGGTATCACTACTTTCAATGAAAGGCTGGCAAAGCAATTTCAAGACGAAGGTCATGATGTCAGCATCTATTCTTTTTCCTTACAGTATCCAGGTTTTTTATTCCCTGGCAAATCACAATTCACCGAAAGACCTGCTCCAGAAAATATCAAAATTCATACTAGAATTAATTCCATTAATCCTTTTAATTGGCTAAGTGTTGGCAACGAAATTAAAAAAAACGAGCCTGCTATTGTAGTGGTAAGATATTGGCTGCCTTTTATGGGCCCTTGCCTCGGTACTATTCTCCGCATTGTAAAAAAAAATAAGCACACAAAAATTATTTGCATTGCAGATAATATTATACCGCATGAAAAACGTTTTGGCGACAAACCCTTTACCCGCTGGTTTATTAAACCAGTTGATGCCTTTATAACGATGAGTGAAAAAGTAATGGCCGATTTACGAACGTTCACTTCAAAAAAAGCATTGCTAGTTCCACACCCTTTGTATGATAATTTTGGCGAAAAAGTAAATAAAGAAGCTGCTAGGAAAAATCTGGAACTTCCACCCGGCCCATGCAAAGTTATTTTGTTTTTTGGTTTCATTCGTAAATACAAAGGACTTGATATGTTGCTTGATGCGATGAAACTCATTGCTAATAAGCCGGAAGGAGCAGACATTAAACTAATTATTGCCGGCGAATTTTATGAGGACAGAAAAATATATGATGAACAAATTAAGACCTTAGGTATAAAAGATCAATTAATATTACACACCGATTTTATACCCGATGCAGCAGTAAAAAATTACTTCTGTGCTGCCGATGTGGTAATACAACCTTACCGCAACGCTACACAAAGCGGCGTTACACCACTCGCCTATCATTTTGAGAAACCCATGATTGTTACCAACGTTGGTGGACTACCCGCCATGGTACCCGATGGCAAAGCCGGACTGGTAGCAGAACCCACTGCAGCCTCACTGGCAGAAAAAATCACTGCGTATTTTAGCAAAGGCGAAGACTATTTTATTCCAACGCTTTTGGAGGAAAAGAAAAAATTCAGCTGGACAAAAATGCTGCAAAGCATCTTCGAACTGGCCAATAGTAACTAAATTGCAGCATTAAAACCAATTAATGATTTATAGAAGCAAAGCACCTTTAAGAATTGGCCTGGCAGGTGGCGGTACCGATGTGAGTCCGTACAGTGACCAGTTCGGTGGCGCTATCTTAAATACTACTATTTCTCTTTCGGCCTACGCTACCATTGAACCGCTACCCCAAAATAAAATTGTGGTAGAAGCGCTCGACAGAAATGAAAGACAAGAGTTTGACCTTATGCCTTTATTACCGATTGATGGAACTTTAGATTTATTAAAAGGCGTTTACAACCGTATTCAAAAAGATCATTCAACTCAATTACCTGGTTTTAGATTATCAACTTTTGTAGATGCCCCGGCTGGTTCGGGTTTAGGAACCTCCTCTACACTGGTTGTGGCCATACTCGGTGCATTTAGAGAAATGCTTAAACTTCCGTTGGAAGAATATAAAATTGCGAAATATGCTTACGATATTGAGCGAAATGATTTGCAACTGGCTGGTGGTAAGCAGGATCAATATGCTGCAACATTTGGCGGGGTAAACTACATGGAATTTCACACCGATAACAAAGTGATTGTAAACCAACTCCGCATTAAGCCCGAATATTTACACGAGTTGGAAAATAACCTAGTGTTATATTTTACTGCTACCTCAAGAGAAAGTGCAACCATTATTAAAGAACAGGTTAAAAATGTAAACAGCAAAAACGAAAAGAGTATTGAAGCCATGCATCACTTGAAGGATCAGGCCAAAATGATGAAAGATGCTTTGTTGCAGGGTAACCTAAATGAAATTGGTGTTATCCTGGATTATGGTTTTGAACAGAAAAGGCAAATGGCAGCCAATATCAGCAACAGCGATATTGAAGAAGTGTATGAAGCCGCAAAAAAAGCAGGCGCAACCGGTGGAAAAATAAGCGGTGCCGGTGGCGGTGGATTTATGATATTTTATTGTCCTGGCAATTCCCGTTACAACGTTATTAAAACATTGAATACTTTTGGCGGAGATGTACGGGATTATTCGTTCACAAAATACGGCTTAACAACCTGGAGTATTTAATTAAACATTATGGATCAAATAAAAAATATAGTGCAGGCTTCAATCAATGTAAAGCAAGATGTTTTACAAAATGAAGCTTTGCTAAAAACAGTACAGGATTGTATTGCAGTAATTGTTAAAGCATTTAAAAACGGAAACAAAGTCTTGTTTTGTGGCAATGGCGGCAGTGCTGCTGATGCACAGCATTTGGCTGCCGAGTTCAGCGGCAGGTTTTATACCGATCGGGATGCCTTGCCTGCAGAGGCTTTGCACTGCAATACTTCGTATATGACGGCCGTGGCTAATGATTACAGTTATGATGTTATTTATTCAAGATTAGTGAAAGGCATCGGTAAAAAAGGCGATGTACTGGTTGGCTTAAGCACATCTGGCAACAGTAAAAATATTTACAACGCATTTGAAGTTGCTAAAGAAAAAGGAATGACCACTATTGCTTTTACTGGCGCAACTGGCGGTACCATGAAGCCGTTAACCGATTACCTCATCAATGTACCATCGACTGATACACCAAGAATTCAGGAAAGTCATATTTTATTAGGTCATATAATTTGCCAGTTGGTAGAGGCTGAATATTTCGGATGAGCAATGAAGCCATTATATTAGCCGGAGGATTAGGCACAAGATTAAGGACGGTGGTAAATGATTTGCCCAAATGCATGGCCCCCGTTGCCGGCAAACCATTTCTGCATTATGTAATTAAATATTGCCTGAAACAGGGAGTAGATAAATTCATTTTTTCTCTGGGATATAAAGCTGAATCAATTATTGATTATGTAAACGATGAATATCCACACCTTAACAAACAATTTTCTATTGAAGATGAGCCATTGGGTACCGGCGGAGCCATTAAGTTAGCTTGTAGTCTTGCAACAGAAAAAAATGTGTTCATATTAAACGGCGATACTCTTTTTAATGCTGATACAAATCTACTTGCTATTCTTCACAGAAATGCCGAATCAGATTGCACACTTTGCTTAAAACCCATGCAAAACTTCAGCAGATACGGCGTGGTGGAAATAAATGTAGATAATGTCATTGAAAATTTCAAAGAAAAAAAGCAATATGAAAATGGATTGATAAACGGCGGGCTGTATACCTTAAATGTCGAATCTTTTTTACAAAAAGATCTGCCGCAGAAATTTTCATTCGAAAAAGATTACCTGGAAGTTTTTTGCGGCGAATTTGGGAAAATATTTGGCATTATACAGGATGAGTATTTTATCGACATTGGAATACCCGAGGACTTTGAAAGAGCGCAGGTAGAGTTAGCTGATAACTGAATCCATGTAATCAGCCTTAATTAGTGTAATAAAAATGATTGACTTAAATAAAATAGACAATACTTGGACACTCTTCCTCGACCGAGACGGAGTTATCAACCACGAAAAACACAACGACTATATCCATACTTGGGACGAGTTTGAATTTTACGATGGCGTATTAGAAGCGATGGCCGTTTTTGCATCTACATTTAAACATATTGTTGTTGTAACCAACCAACGCGGTATAGGCAGAGGATTAACACTGAAAGAAAACGTAGAAGATATTCATACAAATATGGTTGGAGCAATACAAAAAGCTGGCGGACGAATTGATGCTTTATATTACTGTCCCGAAATTGAAAGTGCGAACCGTAAACCCAATCCCGGCATGGGCTTACTGGCTGCAAAAGATTTTCCAGCAATAAATTTTGATAAATCAATCATGATTGGTAACACATCTAGCGATATGCAATTTGGCTGCAACCTCGGCGTTAAAACTATCTTTCTCCCCACTACCCGTCCAGAAGTTGACTTAAATGACGAACGCATTGATGCCGTTTACCCGTCCCTAATCGCCTTCGCAAATGCCTTAAAAAATACGCGTTAACCTACCTACCGGCAGGCAGGTCTGCGTTATTCTGCGTTATCTTCGTTCTATCCTAAATCTTTAGTTAATTTTTCCCGCAAACAATAAAATCCACGCTTACATGTTTAAGGATTAACTATTTTTAACCCATGAACAAAATCCTAGGCTTCCTATTTATCCTTTTCATTAGCAATGTGGCTGTTGCACAAAACTTCAGTAAGGCTGATATAGTTGCGTTAAATAAAATGGAGGATTCCATCAGGGCGCAGTCGGTAAAAATAATACAAGGTAGAGATGCCAGCGAGCGTTTTACCGCCGACAGCATCTTCACTAAAATGTTGGTACGTGCCTTAAAAACAAAAAACTCTTTTCACTACCCTTTAGAATCTTTACAAACGGTTTCGATCTTGTATGCGCCCGATAGCGTGTTTAGAATTTTTACATGGCAGATGGTCATCAATGAAAATATCATCCGCCAGCATGGTGCCATTCAAATGAAAACATATGATGGCTCTTTAAAATTATTTCCGCTCATTGATAAATCTGATGTTACTAGCAATGTAGCCGATACCATTGGCAATCATTTTGGCTGGATTGGTGCCATCTATTATAAGATTATTCAAAAGCGCAGCTCAAATCAAAACTATTATACGCTGCTGGGCTTTGATGAAAATAATATCCGCAGCAGCCGTAAAATAATTGAAGTACTTAGTTTCCAAAACGACGAACCCGTTTTTGGCGGCCGCTATTTCAGTTACGAGGACGATTCCGTTTTTAAAACATCGCACAGCCGTTTTATTTTAGAATACAAGAAAGAAGCAGGCCCACGCTTAACCTACGATAAAGAAATGGACATAATCGTTGTTGAACACCTTATTTCCGAATCGAACGAACCTAATAAAAAATGGACGTTAATTGGCGACGGCGATTACGAAGGTTTTAAATGGAAAAACGGAAAATGGGTACATGTAGAAAAAATATTCAACCTAGTTACACCCGACGGACAGGCACCTATGCCCAACCCCATACGTGATGCCTCCGGCAATATTGATGAAAATAAATTAAAAGGCGCCGAGCCGGATGAAACGGAAAAGAAACCGGAGGCCAAGCCGGCAAAGCCGAAGGGAAAAGGATAATTTTAATTATACATTTTTAATTTGCGCAACCCCATCTTCTGCAAAACAAAGCCAACAGTATTCACCACAATACCCCAGCCATACCTGCAGCTCCTGCTAAAATTTATGGAAGATGCATCATCAAAATATTTAGCCGGACAAGATATCTCCCCAATCACATACTTCTTGTAAATAATCTGCAACAGCACCTGGTTATCAAAAACAAAATCATCGGAGTTTGCCATAAAGTTTATCTCTCTTAACACCGCTGCATCATACGCCCGGTAGCCGGTATGATACTCTGATAATTTCTGCCACAATAAAATATTTTGAAACAACGTTAGACAACGATTAAAAAAAAACTTATACCCCGGCATACCGTTACTCATAGCACCTTTACCCAAAATGCGACTGCCTATCACCACTGGGTAAATACCCTCTGCAATCAAATTCACCATAGAGGGAATCAACTTTGGATTGTATTGATAATCGGGATGAAGCATCACCACAATGTCTGCATTCAACTCCAATGCTTTGGTATAACAGGTTTTTTGATTGCCGCCATAACCTTTGTTATCGTCGTGTTTAATAATGTGCTGAATATTCAACGCATTTGCAACAGTAATTGTTTCATCGGTACTAGCATCATCCACCAAAATCACTTCATCCACCACATCAAAAGGAATATCGGCATAAGTCTGCTCCAATGTTTTCGCCGCATTATACGCCGGCATCACCACCACTACTTTCTTTCCTTTTATCATGAATTAATTTTGCTAACCCTTGAAACAAAAATAAAGGTTATGAACCATAAAATATTCTGAAGGTACTCTGCAAAAGAAACATTCTGACCGAAAAACTAAGAGTAGCGAACAAATGTAGAAGTCACAGTAGCACAAAAGCCAAATCAGGGAACCATCCGATCCCGATAGCTATCGGGAGGATATAATCTTTAGTTGGGGCCCTTTCCTGCCTGCCGGCAGGCAGGTTTGGTTACTTTTTTGGGCAAGCAAAAAAGTGACAAATAACATAAAAAAACAACAAAGTATTAAGGAGCAATATCTTTCTCAGAAACCTCAAACAACAAATAACTATAACAAACCTCCCCCACAGGTTTTAATTTTCTCAACCACCCAAACTTCCCCGTATTCCAAACATCCAAATACCTATCCACCACCAAAACAAACTTCCCCGTCTGCGGCAGCTCCGGCGCAATATTCACCTCAGGATGATTTAATAAATAATCCTGTACCATATACCCCGCCTGATCAAAATTAAGATTGCTGGCCCCAACATATTTATACGCCATTTCCTTACGACCAATAAACTCATTTGTATAAGGAAAGTAATTATTAAAATACTGCCCCACACTCAATAGCAGCCAGATACTCAAACCAATTAAAAGTAAACGGTCATTTTTACCAGTTGTATATTTATAAACAACACCGCACACAATAAACATCAGCGGATAAATAAAAATGACATGCCTGATACCCGCCTGTGTGTTGTACATAAAACTCATCAGCACAATAAAATAAACGGCCGGTGCCAGTAAGAAGAATTCGTTACGCATAAAGCCTTTAAAGCGCTGCTTTACATAAAGAATATACTTGGCCCAGCCAATCAAAATCAAATAAGTAATAGGCGTTTTAAAAAAGATGCTTACTATATAATAATACCAGAAACTGCCGCCGGTGGTGCTTTGCCCTAAAATAGTAACATTTCCAAAAGAACTGTTTACCAATCCCCCACCAACCTGATCATAATATTTCGCCTGATCAAGCCCCGTTACAAAAGATTCAGAAACAGGCACCGGAAACCAATGCGGCAAAACCTGTTGTACGTTTTGAAACAACGAACTCATAAAATGATAATCGCCCAGCGGCATATACCAATGCCAGAAAATAAAGCCCGCATTAATAATCACCCAACTGATACTCACCGCAATCAGCAGCTTTTTAAAAAGCGGCATCCATTTTATTTTCTCCTTCATCGCCACGGTATAAATAACCAAACAAACAGGCACCAGCACATACAAATGAAACAGCGACTGCTTCACCAACTGCGATGCAGCCAGCATCACGGTCATCCACAAAAAATTTTTATTAGATTTACTGTTACAGTATCGCCACAAAAAATACATGGTAGCCAGCAAAAAGAAAACCGAATAGGTATCGGTAGTAACAAGCACTGCGTTCGCCATATTATTCGGACAACAAACAAACAGAAACGCCGAGAACAAACCCGCATTAATACCATACAGCTTCCTGCTCCAGGTAAACAGCAACAATATGATAAGCACCGAAAAAGCAAGCGTTAAATATCTTCCTTTAATCGTATCGGCAACACCATAATCATCCTTAACCAAATCTTTATTAAGGACCTGCTCAACGGCCCGGGGTAATGCATTCAGCACGCTCACCGGCATTTTACTATTATCTTTTTCTGGATTGGTTCGGGCAGGATCGCCCTTCAGCATCTTTATCCCAAATGCCAAATGAGAACCCTCATCGGCCGTAATAGACAAACTGTTGATGGAGCAAATACCATTTATCAGGTACGCTACAATCAGCAGTAAAAGAATGATGCGTTGTTTTTTATTCAAAAGGAAAATGACTTAGTAATAAGCCTAAAGATAAATATTGAAAACTAATAATAACGAACAAGTAAAATTAAAAACTAAACTTTCCTGTCATCCTGAGCCTGTCCGTCCGGTAGGCAGGCCTGTCGAAGGAAGACAAACGAAATCTAACTTCACCCATTCGACAAGCTCAGGGTGACATTTCGTCTTATAAAAGAAACAAAGACCTGCGCACCCATCTCCTGGTTACCTCACCCCAGCCCTCTCCAAAGGAGAGGGAGGATGATTTGGTTACTTATGAGATTTTCGTTTTATAAACAGTTTTTCGCCCCAATCTCCGCTCCCATCTTCTCCACAATCAGTTCCCCCTTTAGGTTCCCCGCAGGGGAAAGAACGTAGTTCGGAGGGGGTGTTTTAGTCGTTGAGTTTGAGCACCGCCAAAAACGCCTCCTGCGGCACTTCCACATTACCAATCTGCTTCATCCGCTTTTTACCCTCTTTCTGCTTCTCTAATAATTTACGCTTACGACTTATATCGCCACCATAACATTTAGCCGTAACATCCTTACGCATGGCGCTGATGTTCTCCCGGGCAACCACCTTGGCGCCAATAGCAGCCTGTATCGCAATCTGAAACTGCTGTTTAGGCAACAGCTCTTTTAATTTTTCGCAAAGCTTGCGGCCAAATTCATGCGCACGGCCACGGTGAATCAATGCACTCAACGCATCCACTTTTTCGCCGTTCAATAAAATATCCATCTTCACAATATCACTCGGACGGTATTCCAGCGGGTGATAATCAAACGACGCATAACCACGGGTCATGCTCTTTAGTTTATCGTAAAAGTCGAAAACAATTTCGGTTAAAGGCATTTCAAAACTCAGCTCCACACGGGTAGGTGTTAGGTAATGCTGGTGGGTAAGAATACCACGCTTGGTAATACAAAGCGTCATGATGTTGCCAATGTACTCCGGCATGGTAATAATCTGCGCCTTAATAAACGGCTCATCAATATGATCAATGCGGGTAGGATCAGGCATTTCCGAAGGGTTGTTAATCTTAACAACCTCGCCTTTATTGGTAGTAGCCACAAAACTCACGTTAGGCACGGTGGTAATCACCGTCTGGTTAAACTCCCTCTCCAGCCGCTCCTGAATAATCTCCATATGCAGCATACCCAAAAATCCACAGCGAAACCCAAAGCCCAATGCCTGCGAAGTCTCCAGCTCAAACGTAAGCGACGCATCATTCAGTTGCAGCTTATCCATACAGTCACGCAGTTCTTCAAAATCATCCGTCTCCACAGGGAAAATACCCGCAAATACCATCGGCTTCACGTCTTCAAAACCCTGTATCGCATCAGGCGAGCCATTAACAGTGGTGGTAATGGTATCACCCACTTTCACCTCTTTGGCATTCTTGATGCCTGTAATAATATAGCCCACATCGCCAGCCCGCACTTCGTTCCGGGGCGCCATACCAAATTTTAATATCCCCACTTCATCGGCGCCGTACTGCAAACCGGTATTGCTAAACTTAATTTGATCGTTCTTTTTAAGCGTACCGTTAAACACCCGGTAATATACAATGATACCTCTAAAAACATTGTACACACTGTCAAAAATCAGCGCCTGCAAGGGAGCCGTTGGGTCGCCCTTGGGTGGCGGAATACGGTCAATAATAGCCGTCAGTATCTCCTCAATGCCAATACCGCTTTTACCGCTGGCCAGTAAAATATCTTCGGGCTTGCAGCCTATCAATTCCACAATCTGGTCGGTCACTTCGGGTATCATGGCCCCGTCCATATCAATCTTATTGATTACCGGAATTATCTCAAGGTTATTTTCAATAGCCAGGTATAAGTTGCTGATTGTCTGCGCCTGAATACCCTGACTTGCATCCACCAAAAGCAACGCTCCCTCACATGCCGCAAGTGCCCTGCTCACTTCATAACTAAAGTCCACATGGCCGGGTGTATCAATCAGGTTAAGGGTATATTCCTCACCCTTCCAGGGGTAAATAATCTGTATCGCATGACTTTTAATGGTAATACCCTTCTCCCTTTCCAGGTCCATATCATCCAGCACCTGCGCCTGCATTTCCCGTTCGCCAATGGTTTTGGTAAACTCCAACAACCTGTCGGCAAGGGTACTTTTGCCATGATCAATATGTGCAATAATGCAAAAATTTCTGATGTTCTTCATGTACGTTCGCTCGCTTTTTAAGGGGGCAAAAGTAGTTCAAAATGCTGGGATTTGAACAGGGATTGCGTTGGGTTGGGTGGTTATTATGTATTGAGCTTTGGTGGTACTACCTGCCTGCCTGCAGGCAGGTTTGGCTGCGGTGGCACAGTTTACCCTGAGGAACGAAGGGTACTATTGTACATTTAATCTTTATTGGGCTTTTATTGAAGCGGGCCACCCTAAAAAAATAAGGTAGATGTTCAATTTCTGATAAACCCTCAGGAAAGTGGGCAAAAAAGGCGTATAAATTAATTTAACAGAACCCACTGATACAGATATGCAGGTCGGTAAACCAGCGTTGGCGTATCTGCCTGATGGCAGTCAGATATGCAACACACAAAGCCACGCTTCATATATGCGCCATTAACAGAAAGTACATTACGGCTCCAAAAAAATATTCAATATGATTTTTTTATTTTACCCGGCATCTTCACTTGCACATCTGATCCTTTTGCAAGAAATACCGAAACTGGTTTTACCTGTTCAATAAAAGCGGCAAATTGGGCACCATATAACCGGGTAACATCACAATCGAGTTTGTAACCGGTTACCGGGTAAACCTGCCAGCGTGGATGCTCCAACGAATATTCAATGCTGGTGCCGCTGTTTAACTTATTATAACCGTAATAATGTTCAAAAATAAATTCTTCGGCCGAGCCAGGCTGTATATCGATGGGTGTATTACCAGCCGTTACCGCCATCGAATTCCATTGCTGCTTTTTCAACTTCCAGTTATAAGTTACCTGTAATTTATCGCCATCAGTATGAAGCGAATGATTCATCACTGCGGTACTATAATGTTCATTGTAAAAAAAGTTGGCCATGCCTGCCACCAAAGCCTTAGGCACTATTTCCGAAATAAATCCCACTCCCCTTCTCCACTCCTTTCCATCAAAACGTTTTATGTAATACCGCAGGTTCACCTCTTCAAAATTTACAAAGCCGGGCCACTTAATACCCATCACTCTAGTGTTGTTAAATAAAAATCCAACAACACTGATGATTGCTTTACCTTGATAAAAATCGATTTCGGTGCAGGGTGGTAAATGAGGTGCCAATACTGCCGCATCCACCTCATAATTAAACATGGCCAGGTATTCCCAACGGGCAGATAAAAATATTTTTGATGACATATTACATGATTTTTGCTGTTTGAATACCCGGTTTGGCATATTGATACCTTTCAATAAGATGGGTTTCATAATAGCCGTCAATACCATTACTACAGATGGACGATGCTTTATCTAATTGCAGAAAACCATCTTCAAGTAAAATATCATCAGGTAAATACACCGATAAAACCTTACCTATGATAAGGAAGGTATTATTTAATTTTATAGGAATAATTTCCTCTAAAGACAATGCATACTTGATAACGCTTTCTTTTACAAAAGGGGCACTAATACCAGATTCAAATTCAGGAGTTAAGCCTACTTCAGTAAATTCACTTATTTCAGCTGCATATTTTGCACTGGTTTGATGTGCCTGTTCTAAAAAAGAATGTTGAATATGATTAAAAGTATAAATGCCAGTCATTTTAATATTGGCAAATGTATGCGGTGCCGCTTTAACGGGGCGGTTAATATACCCAACCAGCGGCGGGTTAGAGCCAATATGCACAATACTGCTGAAAATACCAAGATTGGTTTGCCCATGCTCATTTGTAGTACCAATAAGGCTTACAGACTTAAAGCCGGTTAATGAATTAATAAAATTGGCCCGGTAAAACCGCTCCCAAGATTCTATTTGGTTTAGCTGATAAGATGCCATATAAATATTCCTTTATAGTTAAACATTATCGTCGGTAAATTGTTTTATATTCAATGAATTCAGTCTCTTTAGTTTTTCCGCATCAATTGTTTAAAAAGCACCCAGCCTTGCATAAAGACAGGCCAGTTTACCTGGTAGAGGAATGGTTATTTTTCAGGCAGTTTAATTTCCATCAGCAAAAGTTGGTTTTACACCGGTCGTCCATGCAGTTTTACAATAGTTATTTAAAAGAAAAAGGATTTACTGTTGAGTATATTGAAACTACGGAAGAAAGAAATGATATCAGAAAACTAATTACTTTTCTTGCCGGTATAAAAGTAAATCAAATTCACCTGGCAGATGTAACAGATGATTGGTTGATGAAGCGTATCATAGCATCCTGCAAGCAACATCAAATTGAAATACAGGTTTATCCAACCCCCTACTTTCTGAATACTATAAACGAAGTAGCCAGCTATTTTGATAAAAAGAAAACCTATCACCAAACCGATTTTTACATAGCGCAACGTAAACAAAGAGGCATACTCATTGAAAAAAATGAAAAGCCAACAGCCGGTAAATGGACCTTTGATAAAGATAACCGCATGAAGTTCCCAAAAAAAGAGCTTCCGCCAACAGTTACATTTCCCAACGGCAACAACTTTATTTCTGCAGCAAAAAAATATGTGCAGCTTAATTTCCCCAATAATTATGGCACCGTTAATGAACCCCATTTTTTTGTAAGCACATACAAAGAAGCTGAAGACTGGTTAGCAGATTTTCTTACAAACCGGTTTGAGAAATTTGGTATGTATGAAGATGCCATTGTCGTTGAAGAATGTATTCTGCACCACTCGGTACTCTCACCGATGATTAATACAGGACTTCTTACAGCACAACAAATTTTAGACGCAGTGATTAAACATGCAGCAGCTCATAAAATACCTATTAATTCTTTGGAGGGGTTTATCAGGCAGCTGATTGGTTGGCGTGAATTTATTAGAATTGTTTATGAACGGGAAGGCTGCAAACAACGAACTACCAATTACTGGAACTTTAAAAGAAAAATACCCGATAGCTTCTGGACGGGCACCACAGGTATTGCGCCAATAGACATCACAATTAAAAAAGTTTTGAAAACCGGCTATTGTCATCATATTGAACGTCTGATGGTGCTGGGAAATTTTATGCTGCTTTGTGAGTTTGATCCTGATGAAGTGTATAAATGGTTTATGGAATTATTTATTGACGCCTATGATTGGGTGATGGTGCCCAATGTTTACGGGATGACGCAATTTGCCGATGGCGGTTTGATGACTACCAAGCCCTACATTAGTGGCAGTAATTATTTAATGAAGATGAGTAACTATGAAAAAGCTGACTGGCAGCCGATTTGGGATGGCCTGTTCTGGCGTTTTATGCATGTGCACAGAGACTTTTTTTTACAAAATCCCCGGCTGGGTATGCTGGTTGGCACATTCGATAAAATGAGTGATGAAAAAAGGAATGCCCATCTCTCCAATGCAGAAAAATATTTAAATAGTTTATGATACGCAAAAAACCATGGAACCGGGTAAACCTGCCTGTGTATAGCATCAGCAGCAGAACCGAAGCAGGCAGCAACATGCATATGATCACCTACGCATCGCAAATAAGTATGCAGCCCAAGCGGTTTGTATGTGGTATTTATAAGGATACACAAACATTAATCAATGTGCAGGCATCCGGCGAATTTGTGCTGCAGTTGCTTGCAGCCCCGCAATACAGGTTGTTTAATCTCCTTGGAAAAAAATCAGGGAAGACTGTTGATAAAATTGGCCAACTGAAAAAAAGAAATGAACTAACAACCTGGAATGACTTTTATGTATTAAAAAATTGCCTGGCCGTAATGCAGCTGAAAGTAATCAGCCATTTTGAAGCTGGTGACCATGAAATATTTTTATGCGAAGTGGTTGCTTACAAAAACCTGCATGAAGGCGATGTACTTACATTGGATACATTAAGAGAAAAAAAACTGATCCGTATTTAACGATGAAACCCATTAAGAAAGAAAATATGCCCGTAAAAATTTGTGTTGTGTGTAACAGACCTTTTACCTGGCGCAAAAAATGGGCAACCGTTTGGGATGAGGTGAAATATTGCAGTGATAAATGCCGGATGAATAAAGTAAAATCATAACAATGACAGCAAATTTGAGTAAAGCAGATATTGACCGTATTATAGAAATGGCCTGGGAAGACCGTACTACTTTTGAAGCCATTGAGCAGCAGTTTGAGTTAAAACAACAAGATGTAATAAAACTAATGCGAAGAGAATTAAAACCCGGTAGTTTTAAACTATGGCGAAAAAGAACCAAGGGCAGAATAACTAAGCATACAGCTTTACGAAGTGAAAATATTGACAGGTTTAAGTGCAGCCGTCAAAAAACAATTACGCAAAATAAAATCAGCAAGCGATAAGATAAATTTGAGTTTCATTTTAGCCGTTAGCAAGTATATTCGGCTTATGTTGGTGCTACATAAATTTCAAGTATACCATTTGTCGCCTTGGTTATTTACGCTGCCGCTACAAAGCAAGGTTATCAGCAAGGGTATCAATCCCAATCCAATTGTGCTTCTTTTTCGTAAATATTGAATATTGGTGACAGTGCACAATTATTGTACACTACACATTAACCTAAACTTTTAATTTGATAACACCGGTATTACCCAGCGATGAAGATTTACGTTTGCTCGACCTGAAATCCTACGAGGTTTTAGGCAATCAGGCAGAGGCAGATTTTAGTGAGCTGGCAGACTTAACGGCCCGTTTTTTCAATTGTCCTGTGGCGCTGGTTACGCTTATAGACAGTACTCAACAATGGTTTAAAGGTAAAACAGGCACCCAATTAACAGGGAACGAACGCAACCTAAGTTTTTGCACACACACCATTTTAAAAAACGACGTAATGGTGGTTGAAGATGCAACAAAAGATGCCCGCTTTTTCAACAATCCCGTTGTAACAGCCGAAGAATTTAAGTTTCGGTTTTACGCAGGTGCTCCCATTGTTTCGCCGGCAGGATTTAAACTTGGTACTATTTGCATGTTTGATACCATTCCAAAATCATTTTCCAACGCAGAGAAAAATATGTTGAACTTGCTTGCAAAACAGGCAGGACGATTACTGGAATTAAGACGAAAAAACCTACTCATACGAGAACATGCAGAAGAAATCATTCTGGAAAAAACAAAACTAATAAACAGTGTTGTAAAAATACATGAAGATGACAACCGGCTGATGGCCTATAATTTACATGAAAATCTGGCACAGGAATTAGCGGCTATCCTGCTGTATTTAAAAACTGCCGAAACTAATGAAGACGAAAGTATAGCATTGGTAAACACCGCAAAAAAACAATTGGAAGATGTACTGGAAAACATAAAAAAAATATCGAACGATATTATTCCAAGTACAGTAAACTTTCTACCGGTTCAGGATTTAGTGGCTGAATATGCCGACAAAATTGCGCCTGCATTTGCCTTTGATGTTTTCATTGCCGTTGAAGGAAATAATGAGCGTACAAATGCCGATCTGGTAATCATCTCAATGCGTATTATAGAAGAATGGTTTCAGACATTGGCAAAATACAACACGGTTACCAAAGTTAAACTCACTTTAAAAATGACAGACCGCTTTATACTGTTGATAGAAGATAACATGCCTGATTTGGATTTAGTAAAACGAGAAAAAGCAGTTAAGGAATGTCTTTTTCACGAAAGGATAATAGCACAAGGCGGCAAGGGTAAATTATCACCAATAGTTAATGGAAAAAACATTTTGACTATAAGCCTACCGGTTTAGAATGCTTTCGCTATTGTCGTTTAATCAACCAACTTAAACCCTACTAAGACGCTTACAAGTAAAACAATCAACTCTTTCATTCTAATCGCCTTTACACGGTACAGAAATGCCAGCGCTCAAAGCGATGTTGCATATCTACGCTAGCAATAGCATAACTAATTTGTTTTGCAGCTCACCCAAAGGGATGAGCATTAACTCCCACACTACCAGTATGTTCGTTACGTGTTGTTGCAAATCAAGTCTCATCAACACAATCAACAATCGCATTAACCAAAAAATAATCAAAATGGAAGCAATTAGAAAAATAGGCTTAGCAATTATTTATTTGTTGTTAATCAACCCTATTACTTATGCACAACCTCTTCTAAAAAATTAACGATGCCTTTAGTGATAGTTCCGACAATATAGCTACTGCAAGTAGTAACAATGTTGTCAATACCTCTACCCTTGCCGCCGCAGGTAGGTCTTTTGCCGTCGGATGGGCTTCGACCACCGACGTATCTGAGTCTGGCATGTATTTACTAACAACAAATACTGCCAAAATAATCAGTCGTAAAACATTTAGTAGTATGTATTCCGTTTTCCCCCAATGGCGCAAGTATTCCCTTCCCACCATTGCCGCAAGTATTTGCGAATAGCCTTGCTTCATTAATACTAATTTAATCGCATTTTAAAAAACAACAGGCTATTTTTTATTGCGGGTTGCTTAATTGCAGTTCTATAATTTTCAAATCGCTGATGATACCGTTAAGTCTTTTTTCTTCTTTTGCTATGATTCTTTTGCCAAGATAAAAATAGGCAATGAGCATCCACGCGGCGTACACTGTAAGAAATATGATTACGTTTACAACCGGCCGGCCCGTAAATAGTTCCAGCAAATAAATTCCCATGGCTACATTCAGTAAAATATAATACAGTGGCATGTTCCATTTGTTTTGCTGTTTACGCATTTCATAATATTGCTCCCATTGGTGCAGATGAATTGCCGGCGTTTCCGTTTCGTTAATGGCTTTAAGTTTTTTGTAAATAGTAAACATAAATGCAGCTTGGCCAATACAAATCAGGCAAATTAAAGCCATGGCCGCATACGTATACCACTTCGTAAAATTAAAACCTGCAAACAGGGCCATTGCCGCTATAAGCAGTGCTGTTATGAGCAGCATGATAGCTCCGCCCAGTTGTTGCTTTTGCATTTTTCTTTTTGTGTTTAATGATGTTTTGCTAACGGTATCTGCCGGCATTACCCTTCCTGATGACCGGGGCTGCTGATACATATTTTTTAATGAATCAAAGTCTTGCATAACTGTTGTAGAT
>JBKJPN010000091.1:0-2995 GCA_046595125.1 Ferruginibacter sp. | reverse complement strand
TAAATATTTACTTTGTAGGCATCGCCACCAATAAACTGTTGTAACCTTTTACGCATGGCAATGGTGCCGGCATCAGTGTAGGTTAGGCAGAGAATGTTTTCGGGTAGGGCATCAGTATCAAGCAAAATTTTTCCAATACGGGCTGCCAGTATCTGTGTTTTTCCGGTGCCCGGTCCGGCAATAACCATAACAGGACCATCAATAGTATCAACAGCACGGCGCTGTTCGTTGTTTAGTTTTTCATACTCTTCGGCAAATTTATTTTGTAATATTTCACGATAGTGACGCATAAACCAAAGATACTTGATGCCGCATTTACTGAACAAAATAATTAAGCTGCTGTTATAAGGGCTATGAGTAAAGTGTATTCGCTTAAAACAGTCCAAAAAATTCCCATTAGCCTTAATGAGGCCTGGAATTTTTTCAGTAATCCGCAGAATCTGGCGGCCATTACCCCCGACAATATGGGGTTTAAGACAATTTCGAAACATCATGGCCCGGTGATGTATGCCGGACAGGTTATTGAGTATGAGGTGAGTCCTTTATTGGGCATACCCATGTATTGGATGACAGAAATAACCCATGTAGAGGATAAAAAATATTTTGTGGATGAACAACGTTTCGGTCCGTACAGCTTATGGCATCACCAGCATCATTTTAAAGAAGTAGATGGCGGAGTAGAAATGACAGATATTATACACTACAAATTACCCCTTTGGTTTTTTGGTGATATTGCAAACAGCCTGTTTGTAAAAAAGCAGTTGAAAGGAATTTTTGACTACCGCTTTAAAAAAGTAGAAAATCTGTTTGGCAGTGTGATATTCTAAGTTCCCCCTTCAGGTTCCCTGTCAGGGAAAGAACGAAGTTCGGAGGGGGTATTTACCCCGGCATACGGGTAATGTATTTCTCAATCTGCTTTATCTGATCCACAATTTGTTGCGTTTTAGGTTTAAAAGCTTTTGCTTTTCTAAAAAAATCTTTTGCAGCCCTGAATTCTCTTTTGTTCATCATAATAGAACATAACTGTAAATATGCCGCAGCATTATTCTCATTATCAGGTAAACCAGCTCGTATAGCCTGGCGGATCAAACTTTCCGCCTGCTTAACATCACCCTTCTGCATCATCAGCATACCCAGTTGTAATTTGTTTGGTCCTTCGGCCTGTTTGGTTAAAGCGCCACCACCTAGGGCAAGACTTTTCTTCATCAAAATTTCAGCACCATCATAATCCTGCGCAACCATGGCCAAATTTCCTTTAATGGTATAGTAAACAGAACGAACGGGCTTAATTAAAATAGCCGGAAACCAGATTGAATCCACCACTTTTTGTGCTCCTTCCATATCGCCTTCTTCCATGTATGATTGTATCAAACGCATTGGGCCGAACAAGAAATGACCAACTATGGCTATAACAGCTAGCAGATATAAAACGAACGAAGGCCAGAAACCAGCCTGTATATGCGTAAATATGGCCAGGGCCAAAAAAGCAATGCCAAGCCATAAACGGTATTTAATAAGTACATTCAACCACTTCATAATCAAAAAATTTAGGAGGGCAAAGATAGGGATAACACATAAAAAGCCACCGAAATGAAAACCTAAAGCTGTAATTGCTTACTTTTGCTCTCCAAATTTCGACATTCGGAAATCAATATTCCTTGTTCGATATTTAGTTGGCCCCGTAGTTCAATGGATACCTGCCTGCCGGCAGGCAGGGAATAGAAGGTTCCTAAACTTTAGATACAAGTTTGATTCTTGTTAAACAAAAAAGTAAAATTGACAATGTATTTTGTGTACGCAATACAAAGTGAAAAGGACGGGAGAATATATGTGGGAATGTGTGCAGATATTGAGGTAAGGTTGAAAGAACATAATGCCGGCAAAACAAAATCGACTAAAGGCTTTACACCCTGGAAATTGATTTATAAAGAAGAATCAGTAAGCAGGATTGAGGCGAGGAAAAGAGAAATATATTTGAAATCAGGAGTTGGCAAACAATTCCTGAAATCGATGGCCCCGTAGTTCAATGGATAGAATAGAAGTTTCCTAAACTTTAGATCCAAGTTCGATTCTTGGCGGGGCTACCAAAGACAAAATCCTGTAATTTTTAATTACAGGGGTTTTTATTTTCTTGATTTGTGTTTATTTTAAAGCTATAAGACTGTCTGCTGTAGCCTGAATAGTTTTATCTAGGTCATTATATGATAGAGCATTGTTAAGAAACCAGCTTTCAAATGCGGATGGTGGCAGATAAACTCCACGTTTCAACATTTCATGAAAATATTTTTTAAACATATCATTGTTAGCTGATGCTGCAGATGCAAAATCCGTTACTGGGTGATCGCTGAAGTGAAGACTAATCATAGAACCCATACGATTAATGATATAAGGTTGCCCCCAGGCTTTTAAAACCTCATCCAATCCTTTGTGCAGGTATGCTGTTTTTTCATCCAGTTCTTTATATATGGAAGGGTTATTTTTTAGTTCCTGCAGCATGGTGAAACCAGCAATCATGGCAATAGGGTTACCACTTAAAGTGCCAGCCTGGTAAACATTACCCAATGGAGCGATATGTTGCATGATTTCAGCCTTACCGCCAAATGCACCAACCGGCATACCGCCACCAATCACTTTTCCATAAGTAACTAGGTCGGCTTTTATATTTAGTTTTTCCTGTGCACCACCTGCTGACAACCTGAACCCAGTCATTACTTCATCAAAGATTAGTATGATATTTTCTTCGTCACATAACTTTCTCAAACCTTCTAAAAATCCGGATTGAGGAATAATGCAGCCCATATTGCCTGCAACAGGCTCTACAATGATCGCCGCAATTTCTCCCTTATTTTCTTCTACAAGTTTCTTTACTGCTTCCAGATTGTTATATGGGGCAGTTAAAGTATCATTGGCCACGCCTGCAGTAACCCCAGGTACAATTTGTATATCCAAAGTAGCTAGGCCGCTTCCGGCCTTAACCAAAAAAGAATCGGCATGG
>JBKJPN010000007.1:0-6848 GCA_046595125.1 Ferruginibacter sp. | reverse complement strand
GTCTTTTTTAATTTTTTGGGATATCAAATCTTGCTTTGCTACCTCCATTTCATTTTCGGATAATTGTCTTGTAGCAAATTCTGCTTTTGCAACTGCAAGGGCAGCAGGTTGGTAATGCGACGGATTTTGCAGCAGTTCTATCAACTCGGAATTGCTCATTTTTTTATATCGCTCTGCGAATTCGCTTGCTGTATCCATTGCTTGCTTTCGGTTTTATCAACTAATATACCTACACGACTAAACTTCTCTGCCAATCATTTTTATTTACAGTTTTTTAGTACTGATACAATAAGAATTTATCTGTCTTAATTTTCCGCCTACAAACCGATAAACATCACAAGAGGAGATGTAATTTTGGCCACCCTCCTTTTTTGTAAAGATGGCGGTGCCATCTATGGCAACACAATTGTTGTCGACAACAAGATTATCCATTCTAAATTCGGTAGTAACTTCAGTAAAATATTTTGCAGTTTGATTGCAATATTGTGTTACGTTTTCTTTTCCCTGTAACAAATTTTCGCCCACAATATTCCATTCAATATTATCTGCCAGGTAGGGAAAAGTTATCTCAAATTTTCCTGCCGAAAAAGCTTCGGCGATTTCTTGATTTGACATTTGTGTTTATTTTATCTAGTGTTTGTAAGAAGACTTCGGAAGTTTTGAAAACTTCGAAAGTCTTTGGCACGTTACTTTAATTTTTCAACCAAATCAAGGTTATATTCTTTCGCAGTTTTAATGGCCAATTCGTACCCTGCATCTGCATGCCGTATAACACCCATGCCAGGGTCGTTACGCAATACACGGCTAAGGCGTACAGCGGCATCATCGGTTCCATCGGCAACTATCACCATGCCTGCATGTATACTGTAACCCATGCCTACACCGCCTCCGTGGTGCAGGCTAACCCAACTTGCGCCACCAGCAGTATTTACCAATGCATTTAAAATCGGCCAGTCGGCAACGGCATCGCTTCCATCCAGCATAGCTTCGGTTTCCCGGTTTGGAGACGCAACCGAACCGGTATCTAAATGATCACGGCCAATAACGATTGGCGCTTTTACTTTGCCGGTGCGTACCAGTTCGTTAAAGGCAAGTCCGGCTTTTTCGCGGTCTCCCTGTCCTATCCAACAAATACGTGCAGGCAGGCCCTGAAAAGCAATTTTTTCCTGTGCCATTTTCATCCAGCGTAACATACCAGCATCATTCGGAAATAGTTCCATCATTAATTTATCAGTGACGGCAATATCTTCGGGATCTCCGCTGAGAGCTGCCCAGCGAAAAGGTCCTTTGCCTTCGCAAAAAAGCGGACGTACATAGGCTGGTACAAAGCCGGGAAATAAAAGAGACGCCTCACCCCCCACGCCCCCTAAAGGGGGAGCTTTGGAGCCTTCGGGTTTTGCAGCGTTTAATTTTTTATCGTGTTCAATGGCTCTTGCTCTTATATTATTTCCGTAGTCGAATGTAATTGCGCCTCTGTTTTTTAATTCAATCATCAGTTGTACGTGCAGGTACATGCTTTCGTAACTGCGTTCAATATATTCATCCGGATTTTTTTCACGAAGAGTATTTGCCTGCTCATTACTTAAAGTATGTGGCACATAACCCACCAGCGGGTCATGTGCACTTGTCTGGTCGGTTAGTGTATCGGGGATAATATTTCGTTCAATTAGCCTCTGCAACAAACGAACTGCGTTGCATAAAACGCCAATGCTGATGCCTTTCCCCTCCGCTTTGTATTGCAATGCGGCATCAATGGCAGCGTCAATATCGGTATGTTTTTCATCGAGGTATCTGGTTTCAATGCGTTTGTCAATGCGCCATTCTTCCACCTCTGCCACAAGAGCAACACCTTCGTTCATGGTGATGGCTAACGGTTGAGCGCCGCCCATACCGCCAAGGCCTGCGGTTACGTTTAAAGTGCCTTTTAATGTACCAGCCCCCCCACCCCCCAAGAGGGGATTTGAACTTAGCGCAGATTGTGTAGAAGATTGTTGTGCATTTTTTGCAAAGTGTGTATTGGCAACGGCTGCATAAGTTTCGTAAGTGCCTTGCACAATTCCCTGACTGCCGATGTATATCCAACTGCCGGCGGTCATCTGTCCATACATCATCAGGCCCTTTTTTTCCAGTTCATCAAAGTGTTTCCAATTGGCCCAGTTGGGTACCAACTGACTGTTGCTGATAAGCACACGAGGTGCATCCTTATGTGTTTTTAAAATACCAACAGGTTTGCCACTTTGTATCAACAGACTTTCGTCGTTCTCTAATATTTTTAAACCTTTGATGATGTTGTCGAGTGCTTCAAAATTACGGGCTGCTTTACCACGGCCGCCATACACAATTAAATCGTCGGGGCGTTCGGCTACTTCGGGATCAAGATTGTTGAGAAGCATTCTTAATGCAGCTTCCTGTACCCAGCCTTTACAGGTTAATTTGGTACCGGTTGGGGTTTTGTATTTAATGGGGTCGTATTTTCTTGTTGATGTGTTGCTCATAATTTATTTTTTTTGAACCACTAAGGCACAAAGTTACACGAAGATGCTTGGTGGTTCTTCGTGTCTTAGTGACTTTGTGGTTCAGTTCGTAAAAATGCCACGGCTTTCAACATATCATCATGCAAAATTCTGTCGGCTTCATTAAAACTTACTTCTTTTCTAAATGCAGCTACAATCTCTTCCAATTGCGGCGATGTTTTTTGCGGCCTACGAAATTCCAAAGCCTGCACAGCAGTAAGTAATTCAATGGCCATTACTTTTTCTACATTATCCACTACCCTTTTACATTTGGTGGCGGCGTTGGCACCCATGCTCACATGGTCTTCTTGGTTATTGCTCGACGGAATAGTATCGACGGATGATGGTGTACACAGTTGTTTATTCTCACTTACAATACCTGCAGCGGTGTACTGCGGAATCATCAATCCAGAATTAAGACCGGGATTAGAAACCAGGAATGCCGGCAAACCTCTTTGTCCGCCAATAAGCTGATAAGTTCTTCTTTCGGAAATACTGCCCAGTTCTGCTATGGCAATACTCAAAAAATCTAAAGTAATGGCAAGTGGTTGTCCGTGAAAATTACCACCGCTTACAATCAAATCATCATCCGGAAAAATATTGGGATTATCAGTTACCGAGTTTATTTCTTTTATAAAAACGCTGAGGATATAATCGAAACTGTCTTTGGTAGCGCCATGCACCTGTGGTATGCAGCGGAACGAATACGGATCCTGCACCTGTTTTTTTTCACTTGCTGCAATTTTGCTACCGCTTAAGAGTTGTCGCATGGTTGCAGCAGTGCTTACCTGTCCGGCGTGTGAGCGTACGGCATGTATATTTTCATGCAGTGGTTCGGTAGTGCAGTCAAAAGCATCAAAGCTGATGGCTGCAATAATGTTTGCCCATTTAATTAAGCGATCGCATTGAATAAGATTATGCAAACCATAAGCTGTCATAAACTGCGTACCATTAATTAAAGCAAGTCCTTCTTTGCTTTTTAATTCGATTGGTTTCCAGTCGAACTTTTTGAGAGCATCGGCTGCAGGCATTTTTACGCCGCCGTAATACACTTCGCCCAAACCAAGCAAGGGCAGACTTAAATGACTGAGCGGTGCTAAATCGCCAGAAGCGCCCAGCGAACCTTGGGTATATATTACCGGAAGTACATCATTATTGTACATATCCATCAGTCTTTCAACAGTAGCTGTTTGTACACCTGAGTGGCCATAGCTGAGTGATTTTATTTTAAAAGCAATCATCAATTTTACAATATCACGGGGCACTTCTTCTCCCATACCGCAGGCATGAGATTTTATAAGATTGCATTGTAACTCCTGTAATTGCGCTTTATCTATCTGTACATTTTGCAAAAATCCAAAACCTGTGTTGATCCCGTAAAAGAGTGCTTCTGAATTATCCATTTTATCATCCAGGTATTTACGGCATTTGTTGATACGGTCGTAGGCATCAAAAGTTATTGAAACCAGTTGGTTGTGTGCCAATAAGTTTTGTATCTGCTGAAAATCGGTTGGATTTTTATCTAGGGGTAAATAATTATAGCTCATCTAAATGTTCAATTAATTTGGGCAATCGTTTAAAAAATTTAACTTGGACAAAGCTAACATAAAATCAGCTTTTATATATGGGATTATTAGCCCTTGCCATAGCGCCCGGCGTTGCTATTTGCATCTTTATTTACTTAAAAGATAAATACAATAAAGAGCCATTGGGTTTAATGATTGGCAGTTTTTTTATTGGAATGCTCAGTACTATTCCAGCTGTAATTCTGCAACTTGTTTTTACCAGACCTGTGGAGAATATGATGGGCGAAAGTGTGGCCTATACGGCTGTCTTCGCTTTTATTGTTGTTGCCCTGAGTGAAGAAGGTAGCAAATTCCTTGCTATACGAATTGTGCCCTACCGTAGAAGAGCATTTGATGACCCTTTTGACGGTATTGTATATGCTGTAATGGTGGGAATGGGTTTTGCCACACTGGAAAATATTGGATATGTGTTGCAACATGGATTTGCAACCGGCATCTTAAGAATGTTTTTATCGGTACCAGCACATGCAACTTTTGCTGTGTTGATGGGCTACCACATGGGGCTTGCAAAATTTGACCCAGCCAACAGAAAAAAATATATGCGACTTGCCATTTTCTGGCCTGTAATTTTTCACGGCAGCTTCGATTTCTTTCTTTTCGTGGGCAATAGTTGGTTGCATTTTGCTGGAGCAGTAATTTCATTTATTGTCGCTGTAAAACTATCTTTGAAATTGATTAAACGTAAACAAGATTTATCGCAGGCGCACTTTGTAAATATAGATACCATTAGTAGAGGTGGCCACGATGTTCTTTAAAATAGTATAATGATGAAAAAATCTATCCTTGTTCTCTGTGTTTGTTTGTGTTGCCTTTTAGCTGATGCGCAAACAGTTAAGATGCTTAATTCCGGCAGCAAAGCATCGCTACGTGGATTAAGTGTGGTAAGCGATAATGTGGTGTGGGTAAGCGGCAGTGCAGGCTCAGTAGGCCGATCCGTTGATGGCGGCGAAACCTGGAAATGGACTACTGTAAAGGGTTTTGAGAAGACAGATTTCAGAGATATTGAAGCCTTTGATAAAAACACCGCCATCATTATGGGCATTGCATCGCCTGCCTATATTTTAAAAACCATCGATGGCGGCGAAAACTGGAAAGTGGTGTACGAGAATAAAGATACTAGTATGTTTATGGATGCCATGGAGTTTTGGAACGAACAAAGCGGCATTGTAATTGGCGACCCCATTGGCGATAAAATATTTATTGCCCGTACGTTTGATGGCGGCGAAACATGGCGGGGAATACCAGTAGAAAATAATCCTACGGCTGATAAAGGCGAAGCTTTTTTTGCCAGTAGCGGCACTAATGTACGCAAGCTGAATAAAAGTGAAGCTGTTTTTGTTAGCGGAGGTTTACGTGCCAGATTATTTATCAGAGACAAAAAAATAGAAATGCCCATTCTGCAAGGAAAAGAAAGCACGGGTTCGAATTCCATTGCTGTAAAAGACAAAAAATGTATGATTATTGTTGGAGGCGATTTTACTGCAAAAGATGATACCACCAAGAACTGTGTAATTACTTTAGACGGTGGCGAAAGCTTTAAGGAGCCTGTTATTGGGCCACATGGATACCGTAGTTGTGTTGAATATTTGGGTAAGAAAAACTGGATTAGCTGCGGACTGAATGGTGTAGATTACAGCACAGATGAAGGACAAAACTGGGCATGGATAAGCAAAGACAGTTTTCATGCAGTGCGTAAAGCAATGAAAGGGAAAGCTGTATATTTTTCGGGCGGTGGTGGAAGAATTGGAAAGTTGATTTTTTAATTGCACTAATTAAGCGAGTTACACGAATTGAGTAATTCGTGTAACTCGCAATTGCCTTCAGTTTTGTAAGAAAAAATGATTTGTCTGTTATGCCCTATTTCGGCCAAAAATAATATTTATAATGGCCAGTAAAACAACGGCACCAATAGCCGCAGTTAAAACATAATTTAGCCAGCCCTCGCCAGTGCTAATATTTACACCCAGCTTAGGTAACAACCAATAGCCGATAAATCCGCCAATAATTCCAACTACGATATTACCTAGCAACCCAAGGCCTCCGCCCTGAAAAACAAGTCCGCCCAGCCAGCCGGCTACGGCGCCTAAAACAAGAACGATAATGATTGATGTTGCGTCCATGACAAGTTGTTTTAAATTAAAAAAGTAGTGTTAAGATAACACTACTTTTCAAATATTAGGCCAACAAATTTTTTCTGATAGTATAATTTAAAAACGGATTACTCGAATTAAGACTATTCGTGTAATTATTTAAATTGCTGGCATTAATTCAGACTCCTGAAATCCACAGGCACCAGTTTACTTACACCAGGTTCCTGCATAGTTACGCCGTAAATTACATCCACCGCACTCATCGTCATTTTGTTGTGTGTAACGATAATAAATTGACTGTTCTCACTGAATTTCTTGATCATCTGCGTAAACTTGCCTACGTTAGCATCATCCAGCGGAGCATCCACCTCATCTAAAATACAGAACGGTGCAGGTTTAATTAAGTAGATGGCGAATAATAAAGCGGTTGCAGTCAATGTTTTTTCTCCACCACTTAATTGACCAATTGATGAAGGGCGTTTTCCTTTTGGCCGAGCTATAATATCAATATTGGTTTCGGCTAAATTTTCCGGATCAACCATGATCATATCTGCCGTATCGTCTTCAGTAAACAATGCCTGGAAAACTTTCTGAAAATTCTCTCTTACTTTATTAAACGTATCCAGAAACTGCTGGTTGGCAGTTGCTTCTACTTCCTG
>JBKJPN010000173.1:0-2659 GCA_046595125.1 Ferruginibacter sp. | reverse complement strand
GCAATCATGCTCTTGCAAATATGAATACCCCGGTCATTTACAATGCAGCTTTTAATTACTTCGTAACCGTTGGCTTTTAAAATTTCGGCATGGCTCCATCCTAAAAAAATATTACGCAGGTGCCCCAAATGTAAAGGCTTGTTGGTGTTGGGAGAAGAATATTCCACCATCACTTTTTTACCATTCATTTCCTTTTTACCATAACATATATCGGCGTAATTTTTATTCAGCAGGTTAAGCCAGTAATCATTGGAAACATAGAGGTTTAAAAACCCTTTGATGATATTGAAACCAGTATATAGTTCGGGATAGGTTTTAACTAAATGCTCGCCGAGTTGCTTACCAATGGCATCGGGCGATAATTTTAAAGTCTTTACTAGGGAAAACATCACAACGGTGTAATCTCCTTCAAATTCTGGTTTGGTCTGGTTTATCTGAAAATCTTTTTCGGTAAAGGATTGGTTATATAAAACTGATAGGCTTTCAACTGTGTATTTCTGTAAACTGGTTACTATTGACATTTGTTTTTTAATTCGATTTGGGCAAAAATACTATTTCTTGCACAAGTGTTGGTAAGGCGTTTAGATGCTGCTAAAGGAGGAGGTTTTACTATAGCATATTAGCAGCTATTTTTTTATGATTTTTATCTCCACTCTTCTGTTAGCAGTTCTTTCGGCTTCGCTATTTTCAGGGTAGGCATAAAGCGGATATAAAGGGCCAAGGCCTTTGTAAGAGAGGCGCTCGGCAGAAATTCCGTTTTTAATCAAATAATCATAAACTGTTTTAGCCCTCATTTCTGACAAATTATTAGTGCCAAGGTCTTCATCAATCCCATCCAACTGCCAACCGGGGCGACAACAAATATGCCCTTCAATAGAAATTTCCAAGTCTGGATTTTTTTCCATTGCGCCCAGTAACTCAAACATCACCATGATTGATTCCGGCAAAATTACATGCCGGTTTCCAATAAAATTTAGATCACGTAGCCTTATCTTGCTGCCAACTTTTGTTTTGGGATCCTTTACAATGTCTGCGATAGTTTTTTCAATTGGTACTTCAATAGCTGCTTCAGTTATTTTTGCAACCTCTTTCTTTTCCGGTTCAACAATTTTTTCAACAATGGCTATTTCAACATCTGGTATTTCAACTCTTACCAGCGTAACAATGACCCTGCGGTTTAAAAACCTTTCATAAGCAGAAGCATTATTATTTAGGGGTTGTCTTTTGCCAAATCCTTCTTCCTTTGTAATTGTATTTGATTGCAATCCCATAGCAGCCAAGTAGTTTTTTACGGCGTCCGTTCTTTTTACAGAAAGAGTATCATTATAATCGTTGGTTCCAATACTGTCGCAATGTCCATATAATTCTATAGTGAATATTGAGGGTTGTGACCGTATGAAATTGAAAATGCTATCGAGACTTGTAGCTGCTGTTGGAATGATATCGTATTTATTAAAATCAAAATAAACAGTGCAAGATGTGCGATTTTGTGCTGTTAATGCAAGTGGAATAAAAAAAATTACCAAACAAAGAAGCAATTTCAAGAGCTTATTCATTTTACAAATTTTTTAAACATTTGGAAAGGCTTATAAATGTCGGGTATTAAATGTAAATAATATGCTAAATGCTGTTATTTAAAACGTTCATAGTTAGTCGGCTTTAAGCCTCTAAGACAATTTATTCTATTATCGCAATTTACATTATACTTTATCAGCTATATTTGCACACTTTTAAATACTATGATAAGTGCTAATAATATAACGCTGGCTTATGGCAAGCGGGTTTTGTTCGATGAGGTAAACATCAGTTTTACCAAAGGAAATTGCTACGGTGTAATTGGTGCTAATGGTGCCGGTAAATCCACTTTTCTTAAAATAATCAGCGGCGAAATTGAGCCCAACAAGGGAACCATTGACATTACGCCCGGTGAGCGTATGGCTGTTTTAAATCAAAACCATTTTGCTTTTGATGAAGTTACTGTACTTAATACAGTGCTGATGGGGCACAAAAAAATGTGGAAAGTGATGCATGAAAAAGATGCATTGTACACTAAAGAAGATTTTAGTGAAGCCGATGGCATTAAAGCCGGCGACTTGGAACATGAGTTTGGCGAAATGGGTGGCTATACTGCCGAAAGCGATGCTGCAACTTTGCTTAGCGACTTGGGTGTAAAAGACGAACTACATCAGATGCTGATGAAAGATATTGCCGCCAATATTAAAGTAAGGGTATTGTTGGCACAGGCTATTTTTGGTAATCCCGATATTTTATTGCTGGATGAGCCTACCAATAACCTGGATGTGGAAACCATCAGCTGGCTGGAAAATTTCCTTGCGGATTATCAGAATATTGTGTTGGTGGTAAGTCACGATCGTCACTTTTTGGATGCAGTTTGTACGCATGTGGCCGATGTGGATCGTTGTAAAATTAAAGTGTACACCGGTAACTATACCTTCTGGTACGAAAGCTCTCAGTTGGCAGCCCGCCAAATGAGCGATAAGAACAAGAAGACGGAAGATAAGCGCAAAGACTTGATGGAATTTATTGCACGTTTTAGCGCCAATGCTTCAAAAAGTAAACAAGCTACCTCACGAAAAAAGGCATTAGAGAAACTGGTTATTGATGATATTGAACCTAGTAACCGTAAATACCCCGGCAT
>JBKJPN010000153.1:0-12564 GCA_046595125.1 Ferruginibacter sp. | reverse complement strand
TTGAACGACCAGAAACAAACAAATGGTCGGTAGCTGAAAACGTACAACATCTTATTATTTCAACCAACACCTCAACACTTGCTTATAGTCTTCCTAAATTTATTGTACGGTGGATTGCCGGCAAACCAAACCGGCCATCACACAGTTTTGATGAACTAAAAGATAAATACTATAATAAGTTACAAAATGGCGGCGTTGCCAGCGGCAGATTTGTACCCAAACCCATTGATGTAAATTTTGGTAAACAAAAATTAATCATCAACTGGAAAAAGGCAGCAACTAAATTTATCAACAACCTGTCAAAAAACAGAACCGAAGTGGATTTAGACAATTACTTGGTAAAACACCCCTTGTTGGGAAGAATAACTTTACGGGAGCTGTGTTATTTCACTATCTTTCACACCCAGCACCATTTACACAGCATCCAAAAATCCAGCTCTGCAGCATGATCCAGTACTTCAAAAATATAGACCAAACGACCATCGCCATTGACAAAGCTGAAAATGCTGTTTGGGTAAATGTGCAGCCACCCTTAAAACAGGAAGAATTTACCGAGCTGAGTGAAACCATGGATATACCCATCGATTTCTTACAAGATTCGCTGGATATAGATGAGAGAAGCCGCTACGAAATTGAAGATGATGTAAAACTCATCGTTATAAAAACACCTACCGAAAATAATTCCTTCAACCTTAGTGATGCGTTTTACATCACGATACCCATTTGTATCATCCTTACGCATAACCAAATTGTTACGGTAAACTCATTCGAAAACGAAGCGATAAAAAAATTCTTGAATACTTTTCAGCATAGAAATCCCGACCGGATGAATATGATGGTGTTGAAAATATTTGAAAAAATAACTTCTAATTTTCAAGATTATCTGAAAGAGATTAATACGCGGAGAACTAGTTTGGAACAGAAACTGTACGACAGCAACCGCAACGAAGAATTACTGCAGCTCATGCGTATTCAAAAAAGTTTTGTTTACTTTTTAACTGCTTTACGCAGCAACGAATTGCTGATGATGAAACTGAGCCGCACCAACATTTTAAAACTAAATGAAGAAGAAAGAGACTTGTTGGAAGATCTAATTGTAGAAACATCGCAGGCACTTGAGATGGCAAATACATATACGACCATTCTAAATAGTACATTGGATGCATTTGCTAGCATTATCAGCAATAACCAAAACGAAGTTTTAAAAAGACTCACTACGCTCACCATATTTTTGAGTGTGCCAGTTTTAATTGCCAGTATTTACGGCATGAACGTGCCCATTCCATATAAAGACAGCCATATGGCGTTTTGGCTGCCGGTGATCCTTTCTATTATCATTTTGTCCTTTGCAGTTATGAACTATCTAAAAAGAGTAAGAAAATAATATGACTTTCAACATCAGAGTGTATGGCATATTGATAAATGAACAAGGCCAGTTACTGGTGAGTGATGAATATATTCGAGATAAATTTTACACTAAATTTCCTGGAGGAGGACTTGAACCCGGCGAAGGCACTCGTGACTGTTTAAAAAGAGAATTCATGGAGGAAATGAATTTGAAAGTAAAAGTCACCAACCATATTTACACCACCGATTTTTATCAGCCAAGTGCATTTAATTCTGCACATCAAATCATCTCCATTTATTATTTTGTAGAGCCGCTAGAACCTATAACTACGCCACTTCGTACCAAAATATTTGACTTTGATGAACAGCAGTTGAAGATATATGCCGAAACCGGCGAAACAGAAACTTTTCGTTTTGTAAACTGGGATGATGTTTCGGAGGAAACAGTAAGTCTGCCTATTGACAAAATCGTTGTTAAATTATTGAAAGAAAAAAACTAAGATGAATGCCAATAACTTTTTTGAACAGGAAATTGTCTTGGAAAATGAACGAGTAAGGCTAGAGCCGCTTACGGAAAATCATTTTGAACAATTGCTGCCCATTGCCATGCAAAAGGAAATTTGGGAATTTACAACAGCCAAAGTAAGCAGCGAAGCTGATTTCAAAAAATACTTTGATACGGCCCTGGCCGAAAAAAAAGAACAAACTAGCTACCCTTTCGCCATTTATGATAAGCAATATAATTGCTATGCCGGCAGTACCCGTTTCGGAAATATTTCCCTACAAAATAAAAGAATGGAAATTGGCTGGACTTGGTACCATCCAAAGCTACATAGGACCGGCGTAAATAAAGCATCCAAATTTCTGCTGTTAAGTTTTGGATTTGAAATTGTTGGATTAAACAGAATTGAATTAAAGACAAGCACTTTAAATTTAAAATCGCAGGGAGCGTTGTTGAAGATTGGCGCTGTAAAAGAAGGAGTTTTTAGAAATCATATCATCAATGATGATGGAACTATCAGACATACGATGTATTTTAGTTTTATCAAAGAAGACTGGCCGCAGATAAAAGCTTCCATCTTTAAAGAGTTTATCTCTTAACAACAACCGAAATAATAATTAACATCAAAAACTAAGTTTATGAAAAGAATATTTTTTGCTTTTGTCACATTGATAATAATTAGCTGTAACAATCAGGATAAATCTACAGCAATAAATAATACTGGCGATTTGTATAAGGAAATTCAAACCGGTGGCGTAAAAGTTATACCGATAGAAACGCCTAAAGGCAAATTCAATGTATGGACAAAAAGCATAGGTAATAATCCAAAAATAAAACTCTTATTGCTTAATGGCGGTCCGGGTGCCACGCATGAATACTTTGAGTGTTTCGAAAACTTTTTGTTGCCCGAAGGTATTGAACTGATATACTACGACCAACTTGGCTGTGGCTTATCCGACAATCCAAAAGATACCAGCATGTGGGACTTAGGACGATTTGTAGAAGAAGTTGAACAGGTACGTTTGGCATTAAATCTAAACAAAGACAATTTTTATTTGCTGGGACATAGTTGGGGCGGCATTTTAGCAATGCAGTACGCTTTAAAATACCAGGATAATTTAAAAGGCCTCATTATCAGCAATATGATGAGCAGTAGCCCAGCATATGGCAAATATGCACAGGAAGTACTGGCGCCGCAGTTTGATCAAAAGATTTTAGATACCATCCGCCAGATAGAAGCCAAGGGCGATTTTGACAATCCAAAATATATGGAACTGCTGATGCCCAATTTTTATGCAAAACATATCTGCCGTATTCCCATCGACCAATGGCCCGAGCCGGTAAACCGCTCTTTTGCAAAAATGAATCACTCGTTATATGTTACCATGCAGGGCCCCAGCGAATTTGGCATTGCTGGCAATTTGATAAATTGGGATGTAAGCAAGGAACTTCCCAAAATAAAAACACCAACCCTTACCATTGGCGGCAAGCATGATACCATGGATCCAGCACATATGAAATGGATGAGTACTCAAGTTCAGAACGGCAGGTTTTTACTTTGCCCCGAGGGCAGCCATATGGATATGTATGATGACCAGAAACATTATTTTCCGGGTTTGATAAGCTTTATTAAGGATGCAGATGCCGGCGGGTTTAAGGGAGATAGTAAAAAGTAAATAAAGTATATAAAGGAAAAAGTACTTCAGAAAAATTACTGGGAAGTAGGAAAGACGGAAATTTAATCCCTCGTCTTTCCGCCTTCCCGGCAATAAAAAAAATCTATCAGCCTATAAGCCGGATTCTGTATCCCGATAGAAATCGGAATGGTTATCATTTATCTAGTCTCCACATTGCTGTGGAGATCTTGCTGCCTACCCTTCGGCATCGAACGAGCCGCCCTCAAGCGCCGATATACGTGGCATTACAGCACACAAGGTTTACCCGATTAATGCATTACTACAAAAATCCGTGAGCTCTTACCTCACGTTTTCACCCTTTTCCCTGTAATCCCGATAGCTATCGGGAAGGATGGTTATTTTCTGTGGCACTTTCTCGTATTCAGCACTCCGGCAAGCTGGAGATTTGAATAGCCCCGAAGTTATCGGGGTGTGTTGCTCTTTGCTGTCCGGACTTTCCTTCCCCCAACGAATTGGAGAACGATAACCCGGCTGATAGGTAGCAAAGATACTTTTTTAGTAAGGCTTACAAGTTGAAGGGGATATAATATTTTTATTTACTTACAATAAAAATACCCGCTTTGGGGTATTGTCTGTATATGTTTTATTTTATATTTTGCATTCGAATCCGTTTTCAATATCATTTGCTTAAAGCTAGAAATACAATTCCCTGAACTGCTTATAATTATTTATTAACCTGCAAAAAAGGGAATATGAACTTATTCATCAGCTTTTTCAGATTTATTGGATTAGCCGCTATTTTGGCTTATTGTATTTTGTATTATCTACACGACAACTACTGGGGAAACGTGCCTTTATTTATTTCGCTTAGTAGTTTCGTTATAATGGCAATACTCAAAGTGTACTGGTATTACCAGTTGAATTTATTAAAAAAGAGGCAAAAGCAAGAAAAGCACTATAAAAACTAGAATGCTTTAATTAAAACACTGAGAAAATCCATGAGAAATCGAAACCTCTATCTTACTTTAAGTGTGATTGGCATCATCCTAACAACAATTACACATGTTGGACTTACGCTTTTCTTTACCGAAATTCTTGTACAGCAAATATTTTTTAGTATTTATCCAATCTTTATCCTTCTGTTATTGATTGGCTTTAGAAAAATGCTCAAGGAAGAGCCTTCAAAAAATATTAATCAGCCCTATTAGCTTTAATCAAGTTTTACATTTTTAATTTTTCGTAACTGCTTGTTTATCACAAAGTAGGCAGTCAGTGAAGCAAAGAATATTGCAAAGCCAATTATTTCTGTTTTGGTTATGTGAAGCAAAAACCAGCCAATTGCTATCAGCGCCAAAACGGGCACCAATAAGCCTCCCGGTATTTTAAATCCCGGTTTGTCTATTTCCATTTCTTTGTATCTCAGCCTAATTGTAGCCAACACAACGGCCAGATAAACCAGCAATATAGAAGAACTGGCCAAAACAGCCAATTGCTTAAAACTGCCGCTGCTAGCCATTACAGCACATATTACTGTATAGAAAATAATGGCCATGTAGGGAGTTGCATATTTAGGATGAACACGGCCTAAAAAATCGGGCAATAATTTATCTGCAGCGGCTGCAAACAATATTCTTGGCGATGCCAAGATATCGCCACAAAGCAATCCAAACATGGATACTAGCGCCGTAACAATTATTACAGTGCCACCCACTGATCCAACAAGTTTTGAGGCAACAGCTGCCAGTGGCGCTTCCTGGTAACTCGCAAGTGCAGTGCCCATAACGCCCTGCGCCACCAGTTGAATGAGCAAATAAACAATCAGTATTCCGGTAACTGCCATAAAAATCCCCTTGGGAATATTCCTTTGCGGATCTTTTATTTCGCCGCCAATACTCAGCGCAGTTTCACTGCCAACAAATGCAAAAAAGAGTAGCAACGAAGCCTCTCCCATATCTGTTATTGTTGGCCAGTTAGTTACCGCTAGGTTTTCGAACTTAATGCTAAAAAGCCCGATGAGAATGAGTAATAATAATGGCGCCAGTTTTAAGATAGTTGCGGTTGCTGCAAACTGCGACCCGTTTTTTACTCCTTTTACATTTACCCAGGCCAGCGAGCCAAAGACTACAATAAAAAAAACAACCCTTACCAAACTATTAGAAAACACAGGCATCCAAAGTACCAATATATCGGCAATAGCATTTACCACGGCAGCATCGGCCAGAGCCGAAAAACCAAACCACGCAGTTGTATTAATAAGAAAACCGGGTAAAGGACCAAAGGCCTTTTCTACATAAGCATAAGAACCTCCAGAGCTGGTAACTTTACTGCCCACTTCGGCAAAACAAAGCATTACCAACACAACCAAAACGCCACAAAAAAGGTAGGCTACAAAACTGGCGGCGCCAAGTTTAAGCGCTATTAACGCCGGCAGTACAAAAATGCCCGAGCCTATTGTGAGATTTATGCCATTTAAAGCCAGTCCGGTTGCACCTATTTCACGTTTTAGTTGGGGCTTACTGTTTTGCATCATTAAATATACAATCTCCAATTGAAACCGGGAACAATATTGCAGGTAAAATAAAACGGATCATTTTCAAGAAAATGATTAAAGCAAAATGCTATCGCAATAAAATGGTTGTGCCTTGTTCTCTGTGAACATTTCCATCCACATCTATCGCTTCAATCATCCATACATAAGTTGCAGGGTCTAGTATTTGTCCATTTACTTTGCCATCCCATCCGGGCCGGTCGCTTTGCATTTGAAATAACATTTTACCCCAACGATTATAAATTCTGAAATAGTTAACCTTGGTAAATCCATACAACAGTGGCCGCAGGTAATCATTTAAACCCGTGCTGCTACTGGGTGTAAAGGCCGTAGGTACGTATATCTTAATTTTTTTAACAGCTTTTACCAACAAGGTATCAACCGTTAAACAGCCACTTGGCGTTTTTAATTCGATGGTATATAACTGCGAGTTAATTCCTCTGAAATAAGGCGTGTAACTGATTCTATTATCGAGATTGGTGGCAGGTGTCCATAAAACTGAGTTTCCAATTGGCCGGGCCTGTAATTTCTCAGGAAAATTGAATATCGCCTCTTTATCGGCGTACCTGATACCACGCATGGGTGTTTCAATATTCACCAGTTTTTTGGTAGTGGTAAATGAAGTTGGACATTGCGACGTACTCACCGATAAACTGATTGTGTACACACCTGTTGATGGGTAACTGTAAATCGGATTACGAATTACAGAACTGTACCCATTGTCGAAATCCCAAACATAATTTAAGGTAGAAGTTGTGTTATTGGCTGTGGTGTTAATTAATTGCAGCGGATTATTTACACAGGCTGGCTGCGTAACTATAAAACCCGCAAAAGGGACTTCGTAAACAGTTACCGCAAATGAACTGCGGTCAACGCAACCCTTGTTGCTGGTAACCTGCAAACTCACTGTATATGTGCCGGGTTGTGCATACTGATGTGTTACATCACGGGTTGTAGCTGTATTTCCATCGCCAAAGTTCCAGAAATAATTCAGCGTGCCCCAGGCTACCGTGCTGTTGTTGGTAAAAACAAACTGGTTATTATCCAGGCACTGTTTTGTATTGTTTGATGTAAATCCTGCCACCGGCATCGGATCAACAAATACATCAAAATTTACACTGTCGGCACAGCCTTCATCGCTTACAGTAACCAATTTTACATTAAAGGTACCCGGGTTAGCATAGCTATGAATTACATCCACAGAACTAAATACAGATCCATCGCCCATATACCAACTGTACCCTATAGCACCATAAGGCACGGTAGAGGTACTTGTAAAAGAAAAATTGTTATTAATAAAACACTGATCCGTTTTATCAATGTTGAAACCCGGTATGGTACTCACTCTTACCCGCACGTCGAATGCAACACTATCGCTACAACCGTTGTTAGATGTAGTTATTAGTTTTACTGTGTAGATACCTGCCTGTGCATAACTGTGCGACACATCTTGCGTGGAAGCAGTTGTACCATCTCCCAAATCCCAGTTGTACGCCATGGTGCCAGCAGCAATAGTACTGGTATTGGTAAAATCAAACTGATGACCAGTAAAACACTGGTCCGTGGTATTGGCAGTAAAACCTGCAACAGGCTGTGCATGCACTGTAATAAATTCATCTACGGTGGTTAAATTACAGCCCTGAAAACTAAAAACTGTTGCATGATAAGTACCAGTTTGTACTACATTATAAGTTGGCGAATTAGCGCCGACTATTGGAGTGCCATTCAAATACCATTGAATACTATCGGCCGGCGCTACGGATAAAACTGCTGCCTGCGGATCGCCTAGGCAATATGCATTTATCCCTGTGAGGGTAAGTGTATTATCCAGAACGGCTGCTTTTACTAATACTGTATCTGTCGTGAGACAACCACCACCTATATTTCTAACTGTGAGCACATAAGTAGTAGTATTTGAGGGTGTAGCGACAGGGTTCGAAATATTAGGATTACTTAGTCCTGCAACCGGACTCCAACTATAAACAAATCCTGCTGTGGGTGCAATCCCCAATTGAACAGGCGCATTTTGACAAGACAATCTGTCGGGACCAGCATTTGCAAATACATTTAATGTATCCCATAAATAGGCTGTAAGCGTATCTACGCAACCATACCCGGCATAAGGCGTAACTGCTACGTTTAGTACTGTTCCGCCAGGTGGTGGAGGAGTAAAATTAATGGTTTGGGTGGTCCCTAAAATTACGGCTGGATTGGCTACATCCCACCATTCATATGTGGCATAACCAAAGGGCGCTGTAACATCAATAAATGCATCATCGGGGCAATAAGAAGCCCCCGTAAATGCGCTGCTGCATTCAGTATTTACATCTACATAAGCATATCCAAAATGGCCACTGCGGGTACAATCAGCGGTTTTAAAAAAAACCTGAATGGTTTTACCTGCAAAACCATCTAACTTAATTGAAGTGGCTGCCCAATTTTTGCACCATACTTCGGTAGGTCCCTGAGGATTTGCTGAGAGGAAAAATCCAGGGAGTGTTTGATTATTTGTTTTGAAAAACTCAAACGATGAGCAGGTAATTTTTTGGTTGTCTGTAAGATTATAAACATCAATGACAAGTCTTGGTTGCTCATAGTCGAAATGTTGAGGTCCCTGAAATACTACCGCATAATGATAGATGATATTAAACTGGTTTTGACCAGCAGGTATGGTATAAGTATAAGAAACACCTTCGGCCTGAGAACCGGATGAGTTATTACCTATTTTCACAGAATAACCGCTACCATTGGGGCAATCAACAGGAAATCCACCATAAGAATCAATACCGCTACCAGGTACCGCCGCATTCATTGTATGCCTGTTCAATACAGGTCCCGGAGTTAAATTTAGATTTATTTTGTTTACTGGCGCAGGACCAGAATTATCAACAGCAACATTTCCTGTCCAAGTTTGCCAGCCGGTAAAATTCCCTAATTCAAAATCAATATTGGGTGGGCATTGGGCAGTGGACTTGAAGCTTTGCACACAAAAAATTAAACAGATGAATAATATCTGTTTCACTTTTTTACGATTAAAAAAATGGCAGTTGTTGTACAATTCAATCATAGCCTTAAAATGGTTACTTATTACATTACGAAAGGTAAGGCTAATTTCGCTGAATTTGGTGTTTTGTGTGGCTTAAAAAACAGGAACATCCTATGCAGCCTCATTTCCCATGGCGGCCTGTTTCATTTTGTAGGCAGTCTCTTTGCCCACATATTTTTCAATACGATGTTCAACAAAGTAAATAACAGGGGTTAGTAAAATAGCCATCGCAAATTTGTAGGTATAATTAATCAGGCAGATGGCAAATACGAGTTGCCAACTCCAGCCCTGCCCTATTTTAAAGGCAATGAACAAAACAATAAAACTATCCACCAATTGAGATACCAACGTAGAGCCCGTAGCTCGCAGCCAGATTTTCTTTTCACCAGTTATCTTTTTTATTTTATGAAAGATGGTTACATCAACTATCTGGCTTACCAAAAATGCAACAACACTGCCAAAGATGATCCACATACCCTGGCCAAAAATGCCGTTAAAGGCTTTCGACATATCGGGTACACCATTCTTAACACCGGTGCCATACCAAAAATCGGCAGCGGGTACACCCATGGCCATATAAAACATTAAAAAGGCATACAGAATAAGCCCTACGGCTATATAGGAAATACGACGAACTGCTTTTGGGCCGTAATACTCATTCACAATATCCGTCATTACAAACTCAAGCGGCCATAACAGCACGCCGCAAGTAAGGCTGAGTCCCAGTCCCGATTCGCCAAAGATGGTAAGACTTAAGGGTGGCTCCCCAAATAATTTTTCCAGCGAAAAAATTTTAGTGCCAATACACTCCGCTATCAATGCATTGGCAACAAAAAAAGCAGCGAAGAAGACAAAAAGCTTGGTGGGCTTGTCTTTAAGGATGCTATGTATCATCTTATCTATTTAAGAATGAAGTGGAAAAATACCTGGCAGCAGAAAATAATGATGTTAAAGATAATTATCCAGCGGGGTATTTTCAGATCAACTTTAAAAGAAGTGAATATAAAATATAGAATCAGAAAAAGTACGTTCACAATAACCGAAGTATAGCCCAATATCACAAATGTATTTTGGAGCCAGGGCAGCGGTAAAATCTGGTCGCTAATGCCTTCTTTATGCTTGTTCATTTCGATATACCACAACACTACATACAGCAGAAAGCTGATATTGAAAAGTACTGTTATTTTGCCAAAGAATTTCATACCGGTTTTGATTAAAAACTAAAAATTTAAGTTACCAAACTTCGAACTAAAAACTAACCACTAGCCATTTTTTCCCGAAAGCATCGGCACAAAACTAAAATTTTCAAAAGCCTCTTCGGTAGTTGACCCGTCTTCCATCCTGGTCAGCCTAAGCATACGTTGATGCTCGCCTTCATCAACAGGTATTATCATTTTGCCACCGGGTTTTAACTGCGCTATTAATTTTGGCGGAATGAACGGTGCAGCTGCAGTAATAATTACTTTATCAAACGGCGCATAAGTTGGCAGTCCTTCGTACCCATCGCCATAAAAAAATTTGAGGTTGGGATACTGGCTTTTAAAGATGAACTGTTTTGTTTTTTCGAACAGTTTTTTTTGCCGCTCGATGGTAAATACCTTAGCACCTATTTCGGCCAATACCGTTGCCTGATATATGCTTCCGGTACCTATTTCAAGGACCTTATCATTTGGCTTTACCTGTAATAACTGCGTTTGATAAGCTACTGTGTAAGGTTGCGAAATAGTTTGTCCTTCGCTGATGGGAAAGGCACGATCTTCGTAAGCAATCTTATCAAAAGCGCTATCGAGGAAATAATGCCGGGGAATATGGTTCATGGCACGCAACACATTTTCGTCGCTGATGCCTTTCTCTCTCAATAAATCCATCAGCTTTTTGCGGAGGCCCTTATGTTGGTAACTGTCTTCGTAATTTCTCATAGCAGCCTGCAAGATAATTCATGCATCCATAAAAAGAGCTGCCTTTTTAGGGCAGCTCTTTCATTCAACGTATGTCAAACTCTATTGGACTATAAGCTTCTTAATTAAAGCCGTATTATTAAAATGGGTATAAACTTTCACAATATATATTCCTGGCTGCAGGCCGGTAATATCAACACGATTATCGGTTGACTTATTTATACTTTGTATTGCAGCACCACTGGTATTAAAAATCCTAAGATCCCACTTTCCCACCAAATCTGATGGAAGGATTATCTGCAGATTTCCCCTAGATGGATTTGGATAAACCAGCAAAGCCTTTTTACTACCGCCGTTATTGATGGCACGTATATCACTTAAAAACTGTTTCCCATCAATATCAATCTGGGCAAGTCTGTAAAAAACAGTGGAAGCATCTATTGGAAGTCTATCTTGGTAATTATAACTTAAAGGCGATGTGCTATTTCCATTAACGGCAGTAGATGATACGAATTCTATTTTTTCAAAACTGCCATTTGTCTTTCTTAAAATATCAAAGCCTTTGTTATTAAATTCCTGTACCGTTTGTAAATAAAGCACAAAAACTGCCAATAATAATACTGACAGCTTTTGTGCTCTGTTTGGTTTTTAGTCTATTGTACTATTAGTTTACCTGTATAAATTGTATTGTTTGCTTGTGCAAAAATTTTAACCATATAAATACCACTCTGCAATCCTTTAAAATCAAGTTGTCTTTTTGTATTGTTTTTAATGGAACGTACTTCACTGCCAGATGCACTGTAAACAGTTACATCCGTAAATCCAACAACGTCAGAAGGTATAGTTACCTGAAAGTCGCCATGTGATGGATTTGGATAGATCAATAAGGGTTCTTTACCTGCACCGTTTTTAATGATTTTAATATCACTATAAAACGCTTTCCCATCTATATCTTTTTGTACAAGCCGGTAATAAACAGCATCGGCTTTTGGAAGATTTAAATCCTGAAAGACATAACTTAATTTCAAATCGCTGTATCCATTTGACGCTTTACTCGCCACAAAACCAATCTTCTCAAAATTCCCAGCAACTTTTCTCAAAACATCAAATCCTTTGTTGTTTGATTCCTGGGCAGTTTCCCAGGTAAGCATAGCCCCGGAAGCTGATTTTTTAACATTAAAATTAATCAGGCTCACAGGAAGCGGCGCACCGCTTGAATAATCAATTCGTATACGACCTGGATCGGACTGGTTTGTGGGATCAGTAATTGTATAGTAAATGAAAAACTGGTCAATACTTGTATTTAACCGTAAAAACGAAAAGGTTCCATCAGCGTTAAATGTCAAGCTGGCATCCGCAGCCGTAAAGGATTGGCTGGATTCTGCAAAAGTCATTTGAGATAAAGGATGATTATCCAGATCGAAATCTTTTCCTCCATCTTCTGATATCCCGGTAATATTTAACGACCTTGTTGTGTAAGCAGTATTTGGTGCCGGAGGTGTATATGCCAAATTGGTTCCATAAACATTACCCCTTAATGTACCATTGGTAAAACCCTGAGCTCCTGAATTAAAATAATCATTACC
>JBKJPN010000192.1:0-16563 GCA_046595125.1 Ferruginibacter sp. | reverse complement strand
TGTTAACATTACGTGGTCAAAATTTCCATCTTCATAAGTATCCCAATGCCGGTAATTTAGGTTATCAAAAATGTATACATTTGATTTTTGCAGATCGGGATATAAATCTTTTCCGGTAAGTTTTTTAGTCTTTACTTCAGCATTGCTGATCAGGTATTTTCCATCTGGGGATATTTTGTCGTTGCGGAGCATACTGTCTGCATTGCTTACTGGCATTGAATTACCGCCTGCAATTGAAACAGCATATGTTTTACGGCTGCTTTTATTTGCCGTCGCATCAGGTGTTGAAACGGAATACAAAACATATTTGCCATCTGTTGAAATACCGAGACCAGAGACACGGCCTAGTTTCCATAACAATTCGGGCGTCATAGTATTTTGAGCATTGGCAGAGCAGGAGAGCGCTACTAAGAAAATAATTAATAGGTGCTTCATAATTTTATTACTTAACTGTGTTTGGATAATCAACAACCAATTGACAAAAAGTTTTAACGCCAACAAATAATTGGCTGTCGTCAATCATAAAATCGGGCGTATGATGTGGAGGCGCTTTCGCAGTTTCGTTTCCCCGTGGCATGCCACCAATATAAAAAAAGAATGCTGGAGCCTTGGTTCCAAAATAACTAAAGTCTTCGGCACCAGTAACCCATTCCATGGGACGCACATTATTTTTGCCTGCAGCTTTTTGAAGTGATGGCAACATTTTTTCAACCAGCTCGGGTGTATTATAGGTTACCAATGTTTTTTCATGAAAAACAACTTCGGCAGTAGTGCCCGAAGCTTCTGCAATTTTACTGGCAGTAAGTTTCATTCGTTCCTGTACGTCTAGCCGCATCTTGCTGTCGAGCGTTCTTAATGTGCCTTCCATGTATGCTTCTTCAGGAATAATATTAAAACGCACACCAGCATTAATAATCCCCACTGTTATTACTACTGGTGCCTTCGTTAAATCCATTTGACGGCTTACAATATTTTGCAGCCCTTCAATAATTTGTGCCGATACCGCAATAGGGTCAATACCCAGCCAAGGTTGTGATCCATGCGATGACTTGCCTTTTACTTTAATAGTAAACAAATCGGCCGAAGCCATAAAGGAGCCAGGTTTATATTGAATATCTCCGGCTGGTATCCAGGATTCGATATGCATTCCAAAAATCACATCTACTGTAGGATTGTCCATCACAGCTTCTTTAACCATTAATGATGCACCGCCTTCTTCGCCTGCTGGTGGGCCTTCCTCAGCCGGTTGAAAAATAAATTTTACAGTACCGGCAATATCTTTTTTCATGGAGGACAGAACTTGCGCCGTACCAATCAACATGGCAACATGGGCATCGTGCCCACAGGCATGCATTACCGGAACTTTTACAGCGGCATACAGGCCGCTATCGTTTGATGCGTATGGAATATTTACTCTTTCCTTTACCGGCAATGCATCCATATCGGCTCGTAATGCAATTACTGGACCGGGCTTCCCTCCCTTCAAAATGGCTACCACACCGGTTTTGGCAATACCTGTTTTAATTTCAAGTCCTAGGCCCTGTAACTGTTCCACAATGTATGCAGCTGTTTTAAATTCCCGGTTGCCTAGTTCGGGATGTTGATGCAGATGCCGCCGCCATTCGGTTAATTTGCTTTGAACTGCAGTAGCTTTTACATTAATCGTTTCAGAAATATTTTGTGCGTCAACCCGCTTTACAAACAAGAAAAAGCAGGGTAAGAAAATATAAAATGTGGTTTTTACCATTGATTTAAGTTTTGAGATCCTACAAATTACCGTTTATAAAATTGTTGCCGATATTTTTTAACATTTAATTTTCTTTAGCTTTTATTGCTTATTATTGCGCTAGAATTGAAGAATAGGCAAAGCATAACTTTTGAACTAAAAATTAAACGAACAAAAACGCTTATGATTTTAAACTTTACATCTGCACTTTTCATCTCGTCTTATTGTAAGTAAAAAATTAAAGTAGATTCTATTTATGGAATCCTTTTGTCCTTGTTTTTAAGGAAGTTATACCCGTTCTTCAGTACGTATTTCAAAACAAAACAAAAACAACAACACTCATGAGAAAATTTCTCCTCATTTTTCTTCCGATGTTATTTTGCGTGTTTGCAATAAACGCACAAAATTTTAATGTCGAAGAAACTGCAGCAATTTCTGTTGTAAGCGCAAACCAGGCTAAGCTTGGTTTAACAGCCAACGACATGAACAATGTGAAAGTATCGAGTTCGTATGTAGATAACACTTCTGGTGTTAGATACGTGTATCTGGTACAAACATTTAGAGGCATTCCGGTTTATAACCAGATGCTTGTTTTGTCATTTAGAGGCGATCAGCTGCTTTCAAAAGCTGGTGCTTTTAATAAAGGCATTGAAAAACAGGCGAACGTAAATACAGGTATGCCTGCTGTTTCAGCTGAGTCAGCTGTACAAGCGGCTTTGTCCAACAGGGGTTTACGTGCTTGGCAAACAGCTATTGCAATCAGCAGAAATGATGAGGGCCGCAAAGTTGAGTTTGGAAACATGGGTGTTTCCCGTGAGAATATTACCGCTCAGTTAATGTGGACACCCATTGAAAATTCAAAAGAAGTTCGTTTATCATGGCATGTATATATAATACCTACAACTACGCCTGATTATTGGATGGTAAGGGTTGATGCGGTTAACAGCAGTATCTTGGGTATGGACAACTATACAGATTATGACAACTGGGGTACACCCGATGTACATGGTTTAGTAAAATATCCACAGTTTGCTTATGGTATCTCAAGCACTGTCAATAATAATTTATTCGATTTTAAAAAATCAGAAGATCCTTCTGTAATTACAACAGCAAGCTATCGGGTAGTTCCTTATCCAGGGGAAGCACCTTCTTTTCCGAATGGTGCACATGCGTTAAGGACTGATCCATGGTTAGCTGGTTCGGCTAATGCTACAACATTAAAATGGCATGGCATCACCGGTACAGATTATGCTTACAGTAGAGGTAATAATGTTTGGGCTTACGAAGACAGAGCTAATAATAACACTGCTTCTGTTGCAAAATCGGCTAGTTCAACTACGGCTTTACCTAGTTTAACTTTTGATTTTACACCAAACTATACAGTAGATCCAACACAAACTACACCGGTGCCAAATCAGCAGTATAATATCACTAATTTGTTTTACTGGAACAACATTATTCACGATGTGTTATATGCTTATGGTTTTGATGAGGTTGGTGGAAATTTTCAGGCTGATAACCTGGGACGTGGCGGTTTAGGAAATGATAATGTTTTAGCAGAGGCGCAAGATGGTGGGGGAACCAACAATGCTAACTTTTCCACACCAGCCGATGGCGGTAGCGGAAGAATGCAAATGTATTTGTGGACAGGTGGAACGCCTAACAGAGATGGCGATGTGGATAATGGAATTATCGTTCATGAATTCGGCCATGGTCTCAGCAATCGTTTAACCGGTGGACCAAGTACTGGTGGATGTTTAGGAAATGCCGAGCAAATGGGAGAGGGCTGGAGCGATTATTATGGTTTGATGTTTACCCAAGATTGGGCAACAGCAACTTTAACTACCGGATTTACTACGCCAAGAGGTATTGGAACCTATGCGTTATTTCAAGCCCCAACTGGTTTAGGAATTCGTACGCAGCGTTACTGTACCGATTTTACCATTAATAATAAAGTATATCTGGCATCATTACCAGCAGGTCCTCACCCACGTGGTGAAATCTGGTGTGCTACTTTATGGGATATGACTTGGAATATTATTAACCAGGTTGGTGTTATCAATCCTAACTTATACAACTTAGCCGGTGGCGGTGGTAACAACATTGCTATGAAACTGGTTACCGAAGGTTTAAAACTGCAGCAATGTAGTCCTGGTTTTATAAGTGGACGTGATGCCATTTTACAGGCAGATCGTAACTTGTATGCTGGTTTATATAGCTGTGCTATTTGGGAAGCATTCCGCAGAAGAGGTATGGGTGCATTTGCATCTGAAGGTTCTACTGCCAGTGTAACTGATCAGATTCCTGATTTTTCTCAGCCTACTACATTAGGTGCAACAGTTAGTGCTACTACCATTCCGGAGGGTTCTAATTTAACCTATATCAATAGTGTAACTACCTGTGCAACAGTTTCAGGCTTTACTTTAAGAGATACTTTACCAGCTAATGTTACTTATGTAAGTGGTGGTGTTTATGATGCGCCAAACCGCGTAGTGAGTTTTGCTGTAAGCCAGGGTGCTGGAACAACTAACTATCCTTTTATTGTTAATGTAAACAATGGTAGTTATTTTGCTCCGGTTACTTTACTAAACGAAACGGTAGCTGCTGCAACTATACCTGCTTCATGGACTACAACCGCTCCTTTAGGATCACCTTGGGTTGTAACTAATACCCAAAGCAATAGCGCACCAAATTCATTCTTTGCCGTAAATCTGCCTGCAGATGGAGATGAGCGCTTAGAAACAACCAGTACTATTGCTTTACCATTAAACGCATATAATAAATTAAGTTTCTGGCATAGGTTTAATACCGAAGACGGATGGGACGGAGGTGTTGTTGAAATTAGCACAAATGGCGGTACTACCTGGATTGACCTTGGACCTTATATGACAACAGGCGCTTATAATGGCGGCTTAGGCGTTGGTCCAAATAACCCAATTGGTGGCCGGCCAGCTTTCACCGGGCTTACCCCTGGAACTGCCTTTATGAATACAATTGTTAACCTGTCTTCTTTTGGCGGCCAGTCAATTAAAATACGTTTCCGCTTTGGATCTGATAACAATACAACAGCGCCAACAGCACCTGCAGGCTGGTGGGTTGATGATATTAAAATAGAAGCCATTGCTGCTGTACAAATGCGTACAAGCTTATTCAATGCTTCAAATACAAGGGTATCATTAAAAGACATGATTACCGAAATTACACAAGTAGTTGCTTGTGCGCCAACAATCAATCAACAGCCAGTTGATCAGAGTGCTTGTGTAGGAAACTCCGTTTCTTATACTTGTGTGGGTGCAGCAACAGGTGGAGTAACTTATCAGTGGCAAATAAGCACAACCGGAATTGGTGGTGCATACACTAACTTGGCAAATGGCGCTCCTTATTCAGGCGTTACCACTACCACTTTAACTGTTAATCCAACTACAGTTGGAATGAACGGTTATTACTACCGTTGTATAGTAACCGGTACTTGTGCTCCAAATGCAACCAGTAACCCGGCACGTTTGTCAGTTGCTGCAGGTTCAACTGCTGGCACTGTTACACCAGCAAACTCTAATGTTTGCGGAACAACAAATAGTGGCACATTAACTGTAGCAGGTTTCAACGGAAGCGTTGTACGTTGGGAATCTGCAACCAATATTGCTGGTCCATGGACTGCAATAGCGAATACTACGACTACTTATACTTTTTCTAATATCACGCAAACAATGTACTATCGTGCAGTTACGCAATTTGCAACTTGTGCAGCTGCCAACTCATCAATAGCAACCGTAACATTTGCAGCATCTTTGCCAATGCAGATTTTAGCTGATCCTGGCACAACAATTTGTGCTGGTGATCCTACCCGTTTGACAGTAATGGAAGGCAATTTAACTAACGCCAATCCGGCATCTCCTACTGCTGGAGGTAACGGACAAGCTTTAATTGCATTTAATATTACAAACAGTAATGCATTCCCTGTTACATTCACCAGCATTACCAGCAGGTGTTTGAATACTGGTCCAATGAATGCCAGAATTTTCTTCAAAACAACTCCGATTGCAGGAGCTCCGGGGGCTATCAGCGTTGCAAATGGCTGGAACCAGTTTGGAGCAGGTGCTAGTACTTCAACTGCCGGTGCTGTTCATACTTTGTTAAGCGGACTAACACTTATAGTTCCTGCAGGCACTACCTATGGTATCGCCTTGGAAGGTTTAACTGCTACAAATGCAGCAAATATTGCTTACACCAACGGTGGTGCAATTGTAACCTATACCGATGGTGGATGTACCATCACAACAGGCGGTAACGTTGGTTACGGAGGTGCTGCTGCTCCAGCTGCACCTGGCTTCAATCCAAGGAATTTTAATGGTACTGTAACTTTAGTAGGCGGTGCGTTAACTCCAGTTACTACTGGTACTTTCTTGTGGTCTCCAGCTGCTGGTTTAAGTTCAACTACAACAAACCCGGTTGCAGCCTCTCCAATGGTTACAACCACTTATACAGTTAATCATGATAACGGCGCAGGTTGCGTTCGTCAGGCGAATATTACCATCACTGTTAATGAGCGTCCAAGAGTTACAGCTCATCCAGTAAGTACTGCAGCTTGTAATACAACTACGGCAAGCTTTACAGTTGCTGGTGTTGGTACAGCGCTTACCTACCAGTGGCAGGTAAGTACAACAGGTGTTGGCGGACCTTATGTTAATATTCCTGCTGGTGCACCTTATACAGGTGAAACTACAGCTACCTTAACCATTAACCCGGTTGCCAGTTCAATGAACGGCTATGCTTATCGTTGTGTATTGAGTGGCGTTTGCTCACCAGCAATACCGCCGATGAATGTATCCAACGGAGCGGTTTTAACTGTAAATCCATTACCTAACGTAACAGTTACCCCAACTTCTGGTTGCGGTGGTGTTGCAGGTACCAATGGTTTATTATTAACAGCGAGTGGAGCAAATACATACACTTGGGCTCCTTTAACAGGATTATTTACCAATGCCATTGCTACCATTCCTTATACAGGGGGTAACAGTGCAACGGTTTATGCTGCACCAACTACTTATACAGAATACACCGTAACTGGAACAGTTACTGCTACAGGTTGTGTTAATACAGCCATTGCGAAAATTAATTATACACCACCGGCACCAACGGTTACACCTTCGTCTGTAACGATGTGTTTAGGTGATGCGGCAGTAAGGCTGATAAGTTCTTCTTCTCAGACATTTACTACCAGTTTCAGTTCGGGAACCGTGAATATTTTGATTCCTGATGGACCAGCTATTCCACCGGTACCAACTTCATATCCTGCAACCAGTTCAAATATTACGGTTTCAGGTATTCCTGCAGGTGCAACCATAGCCAACGTAAGAGCAAGGTTCAATATTACCCATGCTTATGTAAGCGATATGGTTATTGCATTGAAAGCACCAAACGGTCAAATCATTAACCTGAGTGCTTTGCTGAACCGCACCAATAATCCTGGCGCAAACTTCACCAATACGGTGATAAGCTCAGCTGGTACAGCTTTGCAAAGTGCAGGAACCGCACCATATACAGGTACTTTTAAAGCCGACTTAGCTGGCGCAACATTTACAGCATTTGGCTTTACTTTCCCGGGTGGTCCTACTGGCTATGTACCAACGTCAACAGTATGGAGCAGTCTGTACTCAACAGCAAACGGTGTTTGGTCTGTTGGTATGTATGATGCAGGTGCCCCAGATGGCGGAACTTTAAACAACTGGTCAATTGATATTGATTATGTTGTGGGTGTTCCTTCAACACCTGCAACTTGGACTCCAATTGCGGGTCTGTACAATGACGCTTTAGCTACTATTCCGTATGCTGGTACTGCCAGAGATACAGTTTGGACAATGCCTACACCGTCTGGTGTTTACAACTACCAGGCTACCGTTAAGAGTCTTGACCCCAGCGGTTCATTGGTATTGCCGCCGCAGGCAGCTACATTTACAGGTAATGTAAGAGGCTATTGGTTTACTGCACCTAGTGCTTTTGTAATGACGGCATTGCAGGTTCCAACAGATGCTTCTGCTGGTAATCAGAGTATTTCTGTAGTAAGATTTACCGGAGCAACGCCTCCTCCTGCTTTCCCAGGTACAACCAATGCATTTACTACATTATTCTTGACACAAAATAATCCTACTGCAGGTTCAATACCGGTTAATATTCCGATTGCTGCAGGTGATGTAATAGGTATTTTAGGATATCGTGGAACAACAAACTCATACGCAGCTAACGGACCTCAAACTGTTGTTATCAACGGAGCAAATGTTGTCCTTACAAGAATGGGTATGCAGTTCCCGCTTACAACTACAGCGCCCCAACAGTTATGGCAGGAAGCAGCTTTTGGTATATCGAGAGTAGGATTTGATTACGGACTTGGTTTACCACAGTGTACTTCACCAGCCCGTAACGTAGTAGTAACTGTTAACCAGCCTACTACAATTACTGCTCAAAGCGGTAACCAAACTATTTGTACCGATAAAGTAGCAACCTTCTCGGTTACTGCTGCAGGTACAGGGCCGTTTGTTTATGTATGGCAGGTTAGTACCAATGGTGGAACTACCTGGACTACAGTTGCCAATGGCGGTGTTTACAGCGGGGCTACTACATCTACATTAACCATTACTAACCCTCCGGTTACTATGAGTGGATATTTGTATCGTGCTATAATTACCGGTGCTGCACCATGTGCTGCCGCTACATCTGCCAGCCGAATGTTGACAGTTAATCCATTACCAATAGTAGTAATTACAGTGAGCCCTTATACGGCTTTGTTCCCTGGATTAAGAACAACTTTAAGCTCTAATGTAACTCCTAATCCAGCAGCTTCATATACATGGTTGCGTGATGGAGTTGTTGTAGCAGGTGCTAACGGCCCAACCCTAGAAAGGGATATAGACGGACTTGGCGCATACAGACTGAGAGTTAACGATGTAAACGGATGTACCAGTATTTCCAATGAGATTGTTATCAGAGATTCTGTAAGTGCTAATTGTTTCTTGTATCCTAATCCAACGGGTGGTAAGTTTGAGGTAAGATATCATAGCGTAGCAAATAATGTGTTACCTAGGTACTTAACCGTTTACGACGCTAAAGGACAAAGGGTTTACTCTAAGATTTACCAAGTAGGCCGTCCTTACGACCGCATGGAAGTTGATATGAGAAATGAGAGCAAAGGTGTTTACACAGTGGAGATAGGCGACCGCAACGGAAGCCGTCTGGCTATTTGTAGAGTTGTTATTCAATAATATTTTCAGATTATCGAAATACAAAATCCCCCGATTTATCGGGGGATTTTTTTGTTTAGTGTCTCGTCCTGTAAAAACTTCTTAACATTTGTAAAAATAAAGTCCCAAATATTTTGTTAGTATTTTAAAAAGAATAACTTACCGTACCATTTACCAAATGGAATTACCAATTAACACTAAACTCTGTTTATGAAGAAAGTATTACTCTTTTTAGCTCCCATCTTGTTTATAATGAGTTACTCGTCTATGAGTCAATGTACCAATACTACAGCATTTGGTACAGTTGCCGCTCCAGTAACCGCCGGTCCGCCTACCACAATTACAACCTGTGCATTTGGTGGTGAGTATAGCACTATAACTTCCTGCATTGCTGGTTCATCATATCAGTTCGCTGCTACCGGAGGTGCGGGTAATTATATTACTATACGACAGGGAACATCAAGTGGTGCAGTTTTGGGTTTTGGGTTTTCGCCTATTACGGTTCTTTGTACCTCATCGGGGTCGTTGTTTTTACATTATAACGTAAATGCAGCATGTGCTACAGATGCATCCTGCCACACTGGAACAGTCGCTTTAATTTTACCACCTTGTATAACACCTGGTGCCCAACCTACGGGTTTAGGTTTAACTCCATTTTCTCCAGGTCAAATTAACGGCAGTTTTACTGCAACAGCTGCTGATGGTTATTTGGTAGTAAGATATCCCGCCGGTAGCGCAACTACGATTCCGGTAGATGGTACGCCATATTCTGCAGGGAATTCACTTGGTTTAGGAACAATAGTTGCATCATCTGCTGCTACAACTTTTAATGCTACTGGCCTTACACCAAGTACCAACTACGATTTTTATGTTTACTCTTATAATAATCTGTCTTGTTCAGGGCCTACTTATAGAACCACCACTCCGCTAACCGGAACATCAGCAACACCAGCCTGCGCAGGTTTACCAGGCGGTACCTACACGGTAGGGCCTACAGGAACTTATCCATCATTAACAGCAGTAATAGCAGCTTTAGCCGGAGGAACAGCCGGCCCGGTAATTTTTGAATTGCAATCTACTTATTTAAGTGGCGTAGAAACTTTTCCAGTTACTTTTTCTGCAACAGCTTGTCCGTTAACTGGTGGAGTTACTATCAGACCGGCTACTGGTGCAACAGCACTTTCAATAACCAGTGCAAATGCTACCGGAACCATAAATTTTGACGGCGGAAGCAATATTACTTTTGACGGACGTGCCGGCGGAGCTGGCCCATCGCAGTTAACGATCAGCAACTCTGTCGTTACCGGGTATGCTTTACAATTCATCAACAGTGCTAACACCAATACAATAAAGTATTGCACGGTGAGCGGTGTAAATACAGGAACAACAAGTGGCGTAATTGTATTTGGTAATGCAGTGGGTTTACCAACGGGTAACAGCAATAATACCATTGATAATTGTGATATACGGGATGGTGCGACTACGCCAACTAACCTGATTTATTGTTCGGGTAATACGGCGGATTATGCTTCTCAGAATAATAATAATACCGTATCAAACAGTTTATTGCACGATTGGTTTAATGCAACTTCAACTACAGCAAGTGCAGCTATCAGATTGTTCGCAGGTGCGTCTGACTGGACGATAACAGGTAATAGCTTCTATCAATCGGTACCCCGTACATTTACCATGACCACGGCTACCGACCAAAGTGCAATTAATATCACGTCTGCAACTTTTGGTACGAACTTTACCATCACCAATAACTTTATTGGAGGTACAGCCCCTTTGTGTGGAGGTACTCCATGGACTTATACAGCAACAACAGGAACTCCTACGGCAAAGATGATAAATTTAGTAGCGGCGGTAGGAACGGCTTCCACAATCAGCGGCAATACGCTCCAGAATTTTTCTATCACCACGGCTACTACCAATAACCTGAGTGGTTTAATTTCTCATACCAGTGGCAATGTAAATATTACTAATAATACATTGGGGTCGCAAGTCGCTACCGGCAATGTAACCTTTACTACAACGAATACAACAGCTGGCGTCTTTTATCTGCCTTTGGCATTTGGATTAGGTGCAGTGCCTTGTAATGTAAATGTGACCAATAATAATATTGGCGGTATTACTGTAGCTAATTCAAGTACAGGGTCTATCAGTTTCAGGGTAGTATACGGACAGCCGGCTGCCGGAAGTCTTATAAACATCGGTAATAATCTGATAGGTGGAACTGTGGCTAACAGTTTACAACAGTTGACCAATAATATTTTTCATGGAATATTAATGCTTAACCCGATTGTTGATGCTACTTATACTAATAATACTGTCAGAAATTTAACCTTAACTAATGCTGGTGTTACCGGATCTGTGGTGGGTATCAATATCCAGACAAGTGGTGGCAGGGCTACCATCACGGGTAATACAGTATTTAACTTAACTACTAATGCAACCAACACTGCAACAAACAACGCCGCTTCTGTTGTAGGTATTAGTATGACGGGAACTGTTGTGGGAGGGGGGAATATTTCGAGCAATACTATTTACAACCTCACAAATACAAGCCCAACGCTTGCCGGCTGGATTAATGGAATGACATTTGCGACAGCGCCGGTTCCTCAACCAACAACGTTGGTTTCAAAAAACTTTATTCATAGTTTCAATCTGGCATCGGCAACCGGTGGTATGGCAGGAATAAGTTCTCTTAGTACAGGGCAATTCCACGTTATCAATAATATGATAAGGCTTGGTATTGATGCAAGTGGTGCATCCATAACTACTCCTTTACAAATAAACGGCCTTTTGAAAGGTAATACTGGTATGACTGCCTATTTCAATACCATATATATCGGCGGCTCAGGTGTGGCTAGCGGAACTGTAAATACTTATGCATATAGAAGAACTTTTTCAGGCGCAGCCGATACTGTAATGAATAATATATTCTATAATGCCCGTTCTAATGCAAGTGGTACCGGTAAACATTATGGAATTGCTTTAAATGCCGCAACAGCTTTATTTAGTAACTACAACGATATATTTGCCAATGGTACAGGTGGCGTACTTGGTATTAATGTTGCCACAGACTACGCAACTTTAACAGCATGGCGTACCGCTACTAATCAGGATTGGAATTCAATATCGGCTGATCCTGTGCTGGTAAATCCAACAGGGACCTCTGCGACGGTAGACCTGCACATAGGCGCAGGTGCTACGCCAGTTGAGCAGGCAGGATATAATCTGGCAAATGTTACTGATGATTACGATGCACAGGTAAGGGCCGGCTTATCACCGGTTGATATTGGTGCAGATGCAGGTAATTTTACTGTTTCTGATATTGCGCCGCCAGTTATTTATCTTGCCCCATTATTATTAAACACCTGTAGTACCGGAGACAGAGTTGTATCTGGAATTAACATCACGGATGCAACGGGAGTGCCAATTGCAGGTGGGCTACGTCCAAAAATTTATTACCGCAAGGGTGCAGGAGCATGGTTCTCACAATCAGGTATATTAACAGCTGGTTCTTCAACCAACGGAACCTGGAGCTTTACTATTGTTGCCGCAGATATGGGCGGATTGGCTGCTGCTGATGTGGTTTCTTATTACATAGTAGCACAAGATATTGTAGCAACGCCAAATCTTGCTTCCAATGCAGGTGGCGCTGTTTCAGCAACAAATGATGTAAATAATATAACCACACAACCTACTACACCTAATACATATACAATTAATGGTACTTCACTCAGTGGAAACTATAATGTGGGTGTTGGACAAACGTATACAACTTTAACTGCTGCGGTTGCAGCTTACAATGCATCTTGTTTAACCGGACCGGTTGTATTTAGTTTAACCGATGCAGCTTATGCCGCAGGTGAAACTTTCCCAATTATAATTAATGCCAACGCATTTGCCAGTTCAACCAATACATTAACCATTAAACCAACATTGGCTGCTACAACCATATCCGGTACGGCAGCAACAGCATTGCTTGTGTTGAACGGTGCCGACTGGGTTACTGTTAATGGTTCAATTTCTGCGGTTAATAATACTATTTGCCCCGCAGTAACGGCTTCACGTGACCTTACACTTACAAATGCCAGCACTTCCACTACCAGTGCTGTTATCTGGCTGCAAAGTACAGCTGCACTTGATGGTGCTACCAACAACCGTATTATGAATATCAATCTGGTTGGTAATCTTAATACCCAAACCTTTGCAGGTGTGGGTAGTGGTTCTACAACAATCAGTACGGCCAGTCTGGGTGCTGGTAATCATAATAACAGTTTTATCAATAACAATATCAGCAAAACACAGTATGGTATTTTCTCACAGGGCAACAGCCTTGCAGCAAAGAATCAGAATACAGTTATTAATCAAAACCTCATTAACACCGTAGCTCCAAATAACACAGCTCGTGGTGGTATTGTTACCGGTTTTGAAAATAATATCAGCATTGCTGGAAATAATATTTCGGAAATAGCTTTGGGCAGTAGTCCAGATGTTTTTGGTATTGCTGCCGGTGGCATAGCGATTTCTACAACTGGTTTTACTGGTAATGAGGTTACTAATGCGGTAATAACCAAAAACATAATTGGTTCTGTAAGAAACACCGGAAACTCATTTTCGGCCTGTGGTATTTTTGTTGCTACAGCACTTTCGGGTACAAACCTCATTTCCAATAATATGGTAAGTGGAGTTTCTGGCAATCCTACTTCTCCAGATCTTACAGTTGGTATGCTGCTTGGAGGGGGTAATGGTTCTGTTACACAAGTTTTTAATAATACTATTACTTTGACAGCGGTAAATCCGCTTACATCAGGTACTTCACCAAGTTATGCATTGGCAATAGGTGGTGCTAATCCCGTTGTTGATGTGAGAAACAATATTTTAGTTAATACGCAAAACAATGGCTCAGGGAATAATTATGCCATTGCTTATGGTTACACACCATTTACTAATTTAACTTCCAATAATAACAATTACTATGTAGCGGCTGGCGGAACATTCTTTATCGGTGCAACCGGAAGTTTGTCGGCACCAACTAACCAAGCTACATTGGCAAACCTGCAATCTACTACAGCTAAAGATGGTAGTGGTCAAACGGCATTGCCTGTTTTTGTATCAGCAACAGATTTACATTTAAGTACGGCCGTAGGCGCCAACTGGTGTTTAAACAATACAGGGGTAACGATTGCAGCAGTTACTGATGATATAGATTGTCAGGTAAGGAACAATCCACCAGACATTGGTGCTGATGAGTTTGTTGCTACACAGGATGTGGTAGCTACTCCGGCATCGCAAACAGTTTGTTCAGGTAATCCTATTACAACTATTGTGTTGTCTGGCACAGCCTCTACCTATGCATGGACACGTGATAACTCAGTTACTGTTACAGGAATAGCCGCTAGTGGCTCAGGGAATATTAGTGGAACGCTGGTTAACACAACGACTGCTCCAATAACAGTTACGTTTACAATAACTGGTTCTTATGGTAGTTGTGCTGCCAATCCTATTACGGCAACGGTTTTAGTTAACCCAACGCCCAATGCAGTAGCTACACCATCCTCTCAAACAGTATGTTCGGGTGTTGCTATTACCACCATTGCCATGAGTGGCAGTGTGGCAGGAACGGTATATAACTGGACCAGAGATAATACTGTTACAGTTACCGGTATTGCGGCTAGTGGTGCAGGGAATATCAGTGGTACATTAACAAATACAACAAGTGCCCCAATTACAGTTACGTTTACCATTACCCCAACTGCAAATGGTTGTTCGGGTACTGCCGTAACGGCAACAGTACTGGTTAATCCAACGCCTAATGCGGTGGCAACACCAGCTTCGCAAACGGTATGTTCTGGAACTGCAATCACCACCATTGTGATGAGCGGTAATGTAAGTGGAACGGTTTATAATTGGACTAGAGATAACCTGGGTGTTACAGGCATAGCTGCCAGTGGTGCAGGAAATGTAAGCGGAACCCTGGTGAATGCTACGGCATCTCCGGTAACTGTAACCTTTACAATTACACCAACAGCCAATGGTTGCAGCGGAACCGCAATTACAGCTACTGTGGTTGTTAATCCATTGCCAGTTATAGGCAGTTCGCAGGTAGAACCAAGTACTTGTGCTTCTGCAGATGGTTCAATTACTTTAACCATTACTGGTGCAGTAGGTCCTTATACCTATGCATGGACAGGTTCGGGTGTTAATCCAACCAGTCAAAACCAAACAGGCCTAACAGTAGGTTCATATGGCGTTACCGTTACGGCAGCTAATAACTGTACAGCTACGGCGAGCTTTACGCTATTAGGTCCGGGTGGTTGCAGCATTTGCCCAGGCATTGGAACTTTAACAACAACACCTTCAGGTGCTTCATGTACCGGTAGTAATATAACTTTTACAGCTTCGGGCTTATCTAATATGGGTACTACTTACGGTATTATCTTTAAGCAGTCGGCGGTAGCCTTACCAAATCCTTATGTTGGCGGTACTAATATTGCAACTGTACCAAATAGTGGTTTAACTGGCGGAGGAACAATTGCAACAGCTTCAGCTCCTTTACCTGCGGGTTCTTACTTTATTTACGCAATACTTACACCTACTCCGGTTGATCCTGCTTGTAGGCCTTCATTAGTTGTAAATCATAATGTAAGTCCAACACCTGATGTTAACCAGCCCGGCAATCAAGTAGTTTGTAACAACACAGCAACGGCTGCAGTTAATTTTACCGGCTCGGTGCCGGGCACTGTTTATAACTGGACAAATAATACTCCTTCCATAGGCCTTGCAGCTAGTGGTACGGGTAATATAGCTTCCTTTACGGCAACCAATGCTACCGCTGCGCCGGTGGTTGCTACAGTCACCGTTACACCAGTCTTTACAGGGGGCAGCGCCTCCAGAATACTGATAGCCTATGCTGACGGAGCTGTACTGCCTGCCACATTACGCACCCAGTTACTAGCTTTACCAGGTGTTACTACGGTAGATTATTTCGATGCACAGGTAGCCACCCCATCGGTGGCCTTATTGAACACCTATAATGTAGTTGTACCTTTCAGTCAATTTCCTTTTTCTAGTCCTGTAGCAATGGGTGATAACTTGGCCGATTACCAGGACGCAGGCGGTGCCGTAGTGGCCTTCAATTTTTCATGGCAATCGGGCTTCGGTATTGCAGGCCGTTGGGTAAGTGGAGGGTATACTCCGTTTAACAGTGGATCTTCACCACTTTTCACCAACGGTACTTTGGGAACATTCACTGCAGGTCATCCGCTAATGCAGGGTGTAACAACATTGACTGCCGATTATCGCAATACGGTAACCGTAGCTGCAGGAGCCACCCAGGTTGCGGCCTGGAATGATGGTAATCCGCTGATGGCTGTGAAAGGCAGGGCAGTAGGAATCAGTGCATATGTGGGAGATCAAATTCCTGGTGCCTGGTCAGGCAATTTTGCCAGAGTAATTGTTAATGCAGGTGGAGCTGGAGGTACTTGTACTGGAACTTCTAAGAACTTTACGATTACCGTTAATCCAACTCCAACCGTAAATTCGGTTACCAGTCAAACAGTTTGTAACGGTGCTAATACAGCCGCTGTTAAC
>JBKJPN010000026.1:0-43587 GCA_046595125.1 Ferruginibacter sp. | reverse complement strand
AGATTGTCCAAATCTACATACTGATTTTTATACCTGTATAAAAAATGGGAAACCAATATTAGTTATATTGCTGCTTTTCACTGACTGTGTAACTGGATTTTAGTTTCCCCAATTTTCGATGAAATTTCTGCCAATAACTGATCAAATACATTAGATTTGGCCTCTAAATAACCCATATGGATTTTCTGAGTATTCCCGTAACCATTTCATTAATCGTATTTAATGTAGTTTTTACGTTAATTGGTTTTTCAAACCCTGTGCTGGTTGATAAAACCATTATGTGGCCGTACCGAGTAGCCAGAGAAAATCAATACATGCGCTTTATTACGTCGGGTTTTTTACATGCCGATTATATGCACCTGATTTTCAACATGTTTACGCTGTTCTTTTTTGGCGCCAATCTGGAGTATTATTTGTCGGAGTATGGCCTTGGGGGCAATATTTCGTACCTGGCATTGTATTTTTTAGGATTAATTGTGTCGGATATACCCAGCTATATTAAGCATAAGGATGATTATGGTTATCGTTCTTTGGGTGCTTCTGGCGCCGTATCTGCGGTAGTGTTTGCTACCATTATTTTCAGTCCTTGGAGCAGTATCTATTTATATGGAGCGCTTAAAATTTCTGCCACCGTATATGCTGTTCTTTATATTTTGTACTGTGTGTACATGGGCAAAAAGGGCAATGATCATATCAATCATGATGCCCATTTGTGGGGCTCGCTGTTTGGGCTGGCTTTTATTTTTATATTGATTGGCGCTTTGCAGCCCGATTTATTCACCGCTATTATTGAAGAATTAAAACACCCCAGTTTATTCGGAACTGGATAAGCTGATATGCAACACTGTTTTTGTAGCATCGGTTATTTTAAAGCGGTCATCAATTCGTAACCCAACCACCCAAATAATTTTTTTATCCATTTCAAGTACCCAGGTTTTTTCTTTTTGGGGAAGAGATAGTTTTAAGTCGCCAAAAAAGCGGCTGAGCTTTTTCTTTTTGATCATTCCCAGCGGATAAAAATAATCTCCTTTTTTCCATTTGCGTAGCAGCAACGGGAATATTATTTCGGCTGCGTTTAGTTGGGCAACGTTTTTGTCATCTAATATTGATGACGACGTATTTAATACTTTTTTTAGGCTCAGACAGCCTGCTGCGAATTCAACATTTCCTTCACTTTCAATTAAAATATGATGCGCCTTTGTTGTTTCATTTGGCGCAATGATAAGCCAGTTTCGGTTTTTAATGATTCGGTGCGATGAAGATTGCACATACTTGCCCGATTCGCTTTTCAATAACCCTACAACTTCTTCAGTTTGATGCGCAGTAAAACCATAATTGTTGATAATCTCGTAAACGATGGTATGCAACGGTTCTGACTTCAACAATTTTAAAACCGGAATATGTATTTCTTTACCCCTTGGCTCCAGTAACTTCTTTTTATGTAAACCAATGGACTGCTGATAAAGCATTTCAATTTCGCTGAAACGATCAATATTATTCAGCAGATTTTCTTCCACCTGCGGAAATACTTTATGCAGTCCGGGTATTAGTTCGTTGCGGAAATAATTGCGGGTGTATTTATCAGATGAATTGGAAGAATCTTCTACAAATTCCAGTTTATGTTCTGCCGCAAAAGCAAGCAACGCCTCTTTTTTTGCAAAAAGTAACGGGCGTATAATTTTGTTTTGTTTGGGTAAGATGCCATGCAGACCTTTGATACCGGTTCCTTTGAAAAAATTCATGAGGAGGGTTTCTATGTTGTCGTTGGCGTGGTGGGCGGTGAGGAAGCACTGGGCAATGGGCAATGGGCAATCTGGGCTTTCAGGCATATCCAAATCATGTGCTTGCCTATTGTCTATTAATTCATTGAACCATGTATAGCGTAATTCCCTTGCGGCTACTTGAATGCTGAGTTTATGTTCCTCGGCAAACTTTTCAGTTTCAAATTTTTTAACCAATACTTCAACGGCATATTTTTTTCCCAGCGATCGCACAAATCCTTCATCCCTTTCACTCTCTGCTCCTCTTAATTGAAAATTGCAGTGAGCAATTACAAAATCGTAGCCAGTTTGTTTGCACAGCTCACACAAAACAACAGAATCTATACCCCCGCTTACAGCAAGCAGTAGCTTATCTTTTGGTTGAAAAAGATTTTGATGTTTTATATACTTCTTAAAATTTTCTAAAAGTTTCATTTATTTCGCTTTATTCAGTTCCTCCGCCAGCTGGCGGAGGCGGAGGGGGCTGTTACTCCTCTATATCCTCAAATGCCGCCTGCAGCTCACTATGCGAATGATGATCATTTGCTTTTTTAGCCTCTTCCATCCCTCGTTTGTATACCCGAATCGCCTTATCAAAATCCCCTGCCCGCTCTAATAATTTGCCTAAATGATAGTAAGAACCCACATATGTTGGCTCCCTGCGTAAAATTTCGTTGAACAATTTACGGGCTTCCTCATCCTGATCAACCTTTATGTATTCCAGCGCCAGCGCATGTTGCAGAAAACTATCCTTATCCGATGTTTTCATATACTCCAGCAATTTTTCTATCCTGCTCATATCAAAATAATTATTTAGTTTTTTTATTTAAAAAATCGGCCGCTTGGCTTATCTTTGCAATAGTTGCATAAACAACTTATTTTAGATTTCTTAAACTTTTATACATGAAGATTTTAGTTTGTATCAGCAAAACACCTGATACCACGGCAAAAATAGCCTTCACTGATAACAATACGAAATTCGCTTCTGATGGCGTGCAGTGGATTATTAATCCCTACGACGAATGGTACGCATTGGTTAAAGCAATCGAATTGAAAGAAGCCGACCCCGCAACCGTTATTCATTTGGTTACTGTTGGTGGCGCCGATTGCGATCCCATCATCCGCAAAGCATTGGCATTGGGGGGAGATGAAGCATTCCGTGTGAATGCCGATAGTCATGATAGTTTTTATATTGCTTCTCAAATTGCCGAGATAGCAAATAAAGGCAGTTACGATTTAGTATTTACCGGCAAAGAAACCATCGACTACAATGGTTCTTCTATCGGCGGTATGGTTGCCGAATTGCTGGATATGCCTTACGTTTCTTTAGCAACAAAGTTTACGCAGGAAGGAACAACTGCTATCATAAACCGTGAAATTGAAGGCGGCGAAGAAACTAATAAAGTTGCATTGCCCTTGGTGGTTAGCTGCCAAAAAGGAATGGCCGAGCAACGCATACCAAATATGAAAGGAATTATGGGTGCAAGAAGCAAACCATTAAATGCTGTTGAACCGGTTGCTGTTGATGCGCTAACAACCATCGCATCGTTTGACTTACCGCCTGCAAAAGCAAGTGTGAAGCTGGTTTCGGCGGATACGCCGGAGGAATTGGTGAGGTTGTTGCATGAGGAGGCGAAGGCGATATAGAGGCCCAGCCCCACTCGTCTCTCTCCCCGGTGGGGAGAGAGACGAGGAGAAGATTGAAGCGAAGACTGTAGCGAATAATGAAAAAAATATTTAAATAAAAAACTGCCAAATTCCAGTTCTCCCGATGAATCGGGAGGGGTGAGGCCGCTAAAAATAAATTTTATGAGTGTTTTAATTTTTTTAGATCAATCAGAAGGACAAATAAAAAAATCTTCGTTAGAAGCAGCTTGCTATGGAGCAAAAGTTGCTGAGCAATTAGGTACCACTGCTGAAGCCATTGTGTTGGGCAATGTAACAGATGATTTAACAGCCATTGGAAATTATGGAATTAAAAAAGTGCATACTGTAAAAAATGATGCGCTTGACCATATGGATGCACAGGTGTTTACTAAAATTATTGCTGACGCGGCGAAAGCTGTGGATGCCAAAGTAATCATCTTCTCCAATAATTTTAATGGCAAGGCCATTGCGCCACGCCTGAGTGTGCGATTGAAAGCAGGTCTGGTTTCAGGCGCTGTTGCATTACCTGATACGAGTAACGGATTTACAGTAAAGAAAAATGTTTTCAGTGGCAAGGCATTTGCAAATGTTTCTATTACAACCGATGTTAAGATTATTTCCTTAAATCCAAATTCATACACGGTTACAACGACTGATGCTAAAGCTGAAGTGGCAGAATTTGCTGCAACTGTTGATGCATCTAAAGTTCAGGTAACATCAACCGATAAAGTCGTTGGCGAAATTCCTTTGAGCGAAGCAAAAATTGTGGTAAGTGGTGGTCGTGGATTAAAAGGTCCCGAGAATTGGGCTTTTGTAACCGATCTGGCAAAATTATTAGGCGCAGCTACTGCCTGCAGTCGTCCGGTTGCTGATAGTGACTGGCGTCCGCATCATGAGCATGTAGGGCAAACTGGTTTAGCCATAGCGCCGAATTTGTATATTGCCATTGGTATTTCGGGTGCCATACAGCATCTGGCTGGGGTAAACAGAAGTAAAGTCATTGTCGTAATAAATAAGGATCCAGAAGCGCCATTCTTTAAGGCTGCGGATTATGGAATTGTAGGCGATGCTTTTGAAGTAATGCCTAAGATTATTGAAGCTGTGAGGAAGTTAAAAGGAGCATAATTATTATTTGAAATTAAACGGTCTTATATTTAAGCCTTTCAACTTAGTTTTGAAAGGCTTTTATTTTATATTTGCTGTTTAGTTAGAAAAAGTACAGAAGAATTGGTATGAAAAAAATAGAACTGGAAATAGTAGCATTGTCGCACAGTATTACACAAACCCATTCCTACGCGGTAGTATTAGGAGAAATAAATGGTTTACGCAGACTGCCTATTGTCATTGGTGGATTTGAAGCACAGGCCATCGCGGTTGCACTGGAACGCATGAGTCCCAGCCGGCCGCTTACCCACGACCTGATGAAAAATTTTATGATGGCGTTTAATGTGGATTTACACGAAGTGGTGATAAACGATTTACAAGAAGGTATTTTTTATAGCAAGCTGGTTTGCAGTTCATCAAATGATACAGTTGAGATTGACAGCAGAACCTCGGATGCGCTAGCGTTGGCCGTTCGTTTTGGCTGTCCCATTTTTACATACGATACTATTTTAGATCAAGCAGGCATTTTAATGGAAGATGATGGTAAAACAAAACTGGCCAGCGCCTCTGTTACAACCGAAACGGGGGGTAGCGATAATTTAAAATCTTTATCGCTTGACGAATTAGAGGGCTTACTTACCGAAGTACTTGATCAGGAAGATTATATACGGGCCATTGCTATACGAGATGAAATAAAAGCAAGAAATAATCGCTGATTAGAAGATTAAATTGATTGCACAGATTTTTTCTTATAATGCGGCCCCCATTCAGCGAAATCATTTTTTAATCGACTAATCTGTGATAGTTTTCCCCAATTGCAAAATAAATCTTGGCTTACAAATTCTTAATAAACGGGAAGATGGATTTCATAATATACAAACTGTTTTTTATTCAATTCCTTTTCGGGACGCACTCGAAATAATTCCCAATAATAAACTTGAATTTATTGCAACAGGGTTGGCTGTTGATGGCAAACCGGAAGACAATCTCTGCCTGAAGGCTTATCATTTATTAAAAGAAGATTTTCCGCAACTACCCGCTGTAAAAATTCATCTGCATAAAACAATTCCCTTGGGCGCTGGTTTGGGTGGCGGTTCGGCCGATGCGGCTTTTATGCTGAACCTGTTGAATGACAAATTCAAACTAAACATCTCAACCTCTAAACTCTTAAACTACGCACTACAACTCGGCAGCGACTGCCCTTTCTTCATCAAAAACAAACCCTGTTTTGCAACTGGCCGTGGAGAAATACTGGAGGAAATTAATGTTGATTTATCTGCGTATAAAATTATTTTGATTAATCCAGGAATCCATATAAACACAGGCTGGGCTTTCGCTAATATCTCTCCTGCCTCAACAAAAAAATCAATCAAAGAAATTATTCAACAACCCATCGAAAGCTGGAAAGATGAATTGATTAATGATTTTGAAAAGCCTGTATTTAATAGTCATCCACAAATAAAATGGATTAAGGATTCCTTAAACGAACAAGGTGCTTTGTATGCCGCTATGAGCGGAAGTGGCAGTACTGTATTTGGAATTTTTACAACCGGTTTTAACAGCAAACCCTTTGCAGATAAGAACTATTTTATTAAAACCATAAATTAGTTTATCTTGCAGCTTTCAATGAATGCAACCGCTAACATAGCATCTTTCCTGTACGGTAATCTCGATTTACTCAATCATCGAGCTATCTAAAGCTTTTCCCCTGCGGTTTGCGGGGTTGGATTTTCGTCTTCAATTTTCAATTTTTTCAATTCTATTTTTATGAATGCAACTTTAGCTGTTACAGCCAACACACAACAATACATCGACCTGGAAGAAAAATATGGTGCACACAATTATCACCCTTTACCAGTAGTTTTAAATAAAGGCGAAGGCGTTTTTTTATACGATGTTGATGATAAACGTTACTACGATTTTTTAAGCGGATACTCAGCCGTTAACCAAGGTCATTGCCATCCAAAAATTATTGCAGCATTAGTTGAGCAGGCGCAAAAGCTTACGCTTACATCACGTGCTTTTCACAGTGACTTGCTTGGCGAATATGAAAAATATATTACTGACTATTTTGGCTACGATAAAGTGCTGCCGATGAACTCGGGCGTAGAAGCAGTTGAAACAGCATTAAAATTAAGCCGCAAATGGGGCTACGAAAAAAAAGGGATTCCTGAAAACGAAGTTAAGATTATTGTATGTGATGGAAATTTTCACGGACGCACCATCAATGTAATTTCTTTCAGCAGTGATCCAGTTGCAAAAACAAATTACGGCCCTTTCAACAGTGGCTACACATCTGTACCGCATGATGATTTACCTGCTTTGGAAAAAGCATTGCAGAATAAAAACGTTGCTGCATTTTTGTTTGAACCCATACAAGGTGAAGCAGGCGTTGTTGTACCAACCGATGGTTATTTTAAAGGCGTTAGACATTTGTGTACCGAATATAATGTGCTGATGGTAGCCGATGAAATACAGTGTGGTCTTGCCCGTACCGGCAAAATGCTTGCCTGCGATCATGAAAATGTTCGTCCGGATGTTTTGATTTTAGGAAAAGCTTTAAGCGGTGGTGTTTTACCTGTGAGCGCTGTTTTATGCGATGATGAAATAATGATGACCATTAAACCCGGCGAACATGGAAGCACTTATGGTGGCAATCCTCTGGCTTGTGCAGTTGCCATTGCAGCATTGCAGGTTTTAAAAGATGAGAACATGTGTGCCAATGCCGAAGCCATGGGTAATTTGTTACGCAGCGAACTGGAAAATTTAAACTCTCCATACATTTCAATTGTAAGAGGCAAAGGTTTGTTGAATGCCATTGTGATTAAACATAACAACCCCAACGCGGCTTGGGAATTGTGTTTGATATTGAAAGAAAACGGTTTGCTTGCAAAGCCAACGCATGGCGATAAGATACGCTTTGCGCCACCGCTTTGTATTACTAAAGAGCAGGTGATGGAATGTGTGGGCATCATTGATAAAAGTTTAAAACAACTCGTTTAGAATATGATAACAATCAGCCGCTGAAAAAATATTCAGCGGTTTGTTTGTAATTCAATATTGTAACTTAGTTCTTTAATAATAAATTATGGATACCCACCTTCACCACGATCACATCGAATCTCATTTAAAAAGCAGCGACTTATTAAGAGACGTGGTTATTGGCATGAGTGATGGACTTACTGTTCCTTTTGCGTTAGCAGCAGGTTTGAGTGGTGTGGTAGATAACAGTAGCATTATTGTAATTGCCGGCATTGCCGAAATTGCCGCAGGCAGTATTGCCATGGGATTGGGTGGTTATCTTGCCGGAAAAACTGAGCAGGATCATTACAAAAGCGAAGTTAAAAGGGAATATAATGAAGTGGAAAACCTGCGTCACAAAGAAATAGAAGAGACAAAAGAGTTTTTTGCCAATATAGGTTTAAGCCCCGCTTTACAGGAACAGGCAACCGAAGAAATTGCACAAGATAAAGACCGCTGGGTGGAGTTTATGATGAAGTACGAACTGGGGTTGGATAAACCTGATCCAAAAAGGGCGACTAAAGGTGCATTAAATATTGGCATCTCCTATATTATTGGTGGCGTTATTCCATTGAGCCCTTATTTCTTTATTGATAATTCTACCGAAGCGCTTAAATATTCTGTGGTTGCGACTTTAATCTGCTTATTTATTTTCGGATTTTTTAAAAGTAAAATGACCGGCGTTCAGCCACTTTGGGGTGCCCTTAAGGTCACTATGATTGGTGCATTAGCAGCCGCAGCTGCATTTGGCGTTGCCAAATTATTTGAGGCCTAAGTTTAAAGCTGATGTTTGCGGTTGCTGGAAATATTATTCATCGTCCACTCTACTTTCTTTTCAAAAGGATGTTTGCGTACATCGCAATTTGTTTTTGAACATATCCTGCATGAAAAGTCGAGGCAACCATCAGAATGCACAAATAACTCAACTGACTCGCCGTATTCATCCCTAACAAGCTTAGATAATGCATCAATCTCGTCATGTGCTTCATGTACATTCAGGTACCAAGGCACGGTGAGGTGACAATCGAGATGGATCCTACTGCCGTATTTTATTATCCGCAGGTTATGCAAATCAATCCAGTTCTCCCTGCGGTTGGCATTTAACATTGCCACCATCTTCTTCAACAGTTTAGTATCGGCTTCGTCCATGATGCCAGCAACAGAACTCCGCAGAATTTTATACCCAGTAAATAAGATGAAAATTGCAAACAAGATGGCAACTACACTATCAAGCCAAACCAGTTTTGTCACTAATATTAAAATCAACCCAACAACAATTCCAATAGTTGACCAGGTATCGGTTTGCAAGTGTTTACCAGTAGATATTAAAGCCAATGAATTATTTTTCTTGCCAGTTTTTATACAAACAGCTCCTGCAATATAATTTACAACACCGGTTACAGCAACCAGTGCGATTCCGTAATCCAGTTCTTTTATTTCATGTGGGTGAATAAGATTGTTGAGCGCTTCATAAATAATGAGTAGCGCAGCAATCGTAATCATTGCCCCTTCAATTGCTGCCGAAATAAATTCGGCTTTACCATGTCCGTATGGATGACTTTCATCTCGTGGTTTGGCAGAAATATAGAGGCTGTACACGCCAATTAAACCTGCCACTACATTAACGATGCTTTCAAAAGCATCGGTTAAAATGGCTACCGACCCGGTTATATACCAGGCAAATGCCTTAACCAGCAACAGTATGATGGAAACTGCCGCAATCCTCTTTTGAATCTTTAAATTATATAGCGCTGTTTGCAAAACGAATTTTTAATGAAAATTAAACATACTACTTGCAACTGCTGTGCTGCATCTGCATCAACAGCCTAATTGAATCTTTTTATGCGGATTGGCCTCCGCAAAAGAGTAAATATTGTTGCGGATATAATCATTGTCTGCATAAGGATTCAAATGATTTTTTAACTCACCTGATGAAGCTATGGCAAATGATTTGGGCAAATAACCCATTCCCCAAAAACTTCCCCTTTCAATCAACAAGCAAAGTTTTTCTTCGGCTTCAATACCTTCATCCACCAAAACAAAACTGGGCAAATTTTCACTTAATGCATCAAGTGCTCTTTTTATCTTTCGGTTGTAGATTGATGGTGGCTCCAGTTCATTTCGCTCTTGTTCGGTATAAGCTGTCTTATCAATAAAGCAAAGTCTGGCATCCAATTCAAATTCTTCAATCATTTTATTTAACAACACCTGCCCTTCGTGCAGTAAATTAAAGTTATATAAATGGGGCAGATGCTTTTTCTTTTTATCAATAGCCAGCCGGATATAACCACGGTTGTCTTCAAAACTATACAGCGCATATTTTACCAGCGGTTGTTTCTGGCTTTTATTGTACCTCGGCCACAACCTTTTTATTTCGGTGCTTTCAAAAACAATCGCCTCCAGTTCGGTAGCACATTGCTTATAAGAAACCTTGTAAATCTCACGTATAAAATTCTGCCGCTTTAAATCAGCATCGTTATGTGTAAAATGGCTACTCACCCTTTTTTTAAGGTTGATAGCTTTGCCAACATAAATAATTTTGTCCTTGCTGTTGTGAAAATAATAAACACCCGGCTTGGGCGGCAGTTTGTCAATCACCTGTTTATCTAAGTTCATGGGCAACCAATGCTCGGCTGATGTACGTTTCAACATCTGATCAATATAATCCTGGGCACCATTCTCCAGCATATACTCAAATAGTTTTACAGTTGCCTTCGCATCACCTCCTGCCCTATGCCTGTTTTCAATATTTATTTTTAATGAACGGCAAAGATTGCCTAAGCTATAAGACGGCAGCCCCGGAAATACTTTTCTTCCCAAACGAACGGTACAAAGCTTTTTTGCGGTAAGCTCGTACCCCGATTGTTTCAACTGATGTTTTACAAAAGAGTAATCGAAGTTTACATTGTGTGCTATAAAAATATTTTCATTCAATATTTCAAATAACACATCAGCAATTTCATCAAAGGTTGGCGCATCAGCCACCATGGCATTATCAATGCCGGTAAGCGATGTTATAAAATGTGGAATTAACTGTTGCGGATTAATAAGTGTTTCAAAATGTTTTACTACCCTTTGTCCATCATGTACAAATACCGAAATTTCGGTAATGCCATTACCTGAAGCATGGCCACCTGTGGTTTCAATATCTACAATTGCATAATTCATCAGGCCTCGAAAATACTAAATGAATTAGTGAAATGGCATTATGTTGAAAGAAAAAAATCAGGCAGGCTTGTTCTTATCAGTATGTGTAAACTTGTGCACTGCATCTTTATGCATAATCATTTTTATAGCTTGTATAATGGCCGTAATGGCAAAAACGCCGCCAATAACCCAGTTTATGTATTGCTGACTGTTTGATATCCTTTGCACCAGCCACTTTCCGCCAAAAATAAATAAACAGTTACCTATTAAAGTACCCAAACCTATCCCGATAATATAAATATTGTATTGGCTTTTTACCGGCTCCAGTATTTTTTTTGCAAATAAGACTGTACTCCAGCCAAACCAAAAAGGAATCTGTACCGGGTTTATCGCACTCATAAACATCCCCAGCAAAAAGCGATGCATATTATTTTCGAGAAAAACATTTTTGGCTTCGGCGCCTTTTGACGCAGCAGCCCAAAAACTACCGGCAGCCAGTGCCAGGATGATGAGGAGTGTAAACCATTCCATGGCTTTCATCAGTTTCTTTTGTTTGCGTACCCAGTCCACACCCATTAATGAAATGCGCACATAGACCATCTCTATCAATAAAGAACCAAGGGAAAAATAAATAGCGTTTTTAATGCTCTCCTGTATGCCAATCTGCATGGCTGCTACATTGAGTGTACCCAGCGGCAACGAACCCAAAAAACTGATAGCTAAGCCCCAGCAAAAAATTTTAAACAATTTCGGCATCGGGCAAAGATAATAAGCAGGATGCTTAAATAATTATTTTGCAAAAACAGTTAAGGAAACGGTTAAATTATCCGACAGGGAAATGCTGCTGCCACCAACGCCAAAGTCTCTTCTGTTGATTTCAAAAGAACCGTTAAAAACATAGCCGCCATCTTTTGCTGTAGCGCCAAACCCAAATTCAACAGGTTTTGTAACGCCTTTTATGGTTAATTCGCCATAAACATAAAACCGGCCGGCTGCTGTAGACTGTACAATTTTAGTACTTTTAAACCGAAGCGTTTTATACGTAGCTGCATCAAAATACTCAGCCTTTTTTAAATGCCCGTCTCTTGAACTGTTATCGGTATCAACAGTAGATGCATCAACGGTTACATCAAAACTAGATGAACCGAATTTAGCTGGATCAAACTTTATAGTACCCTTTACACCGGTAAAGTCGCCACCGGTTCTAATTCCAAAGTTCTTAATTACAAAGTGAACCCTGCTTCCATCATCAACTGCCGTATAGGTTGCTTGTGCAAATATTGAAGCTGAGAAAAATAAAATTCCTGCTAATAAAAAAATGGCTTTATTCATGTGCTAAAATTACTGAAACTTATTATTTAATTCTTGAAATTATATGTTAAACCAATGCCAACACCCGACATTTTTTTTCTGAACCGATCGTTTTTATCTCCGCCAGGAGTTGTTTGCACTTCTGTATCGGTTGTATATTCAACAAATAAAAACTGGTAACCAAGTTTTACTCCCCAGGTATCGTTCCATTTATACCGCACAAATAATTCGCTGTTAAGCGAACCCTTATCATTATCACTAACTAACAGTAGGTTAAAAGCTGTTGGCTTGGCGTTTACAGAAACCCCGGTTGCAAAATTATTTCCATAGTAGGTTCCGCTTTGCCTTTTTCCAAAACTAAATCCAATGGCATCAATGCTGAATCCAACATAAAATTTCTTAGTGATATTGTAACCCAGGTTCAGCGTAATATTTAACGAATTGATCTGCGCCTTAGGAAACAGAACGGAGTCAATATTTTCATTGATATCATCAGCAAACAAAACCGTAGGATCGGTTTTGCCACTGGTTAATTTAGCCGGGGCAGTGGTAAAGTATAAATTACTGCCAAAATAACTGGTGAATTTTGCACCAAGGCCCAGTTCAATTTTCTTGCGCTTTCCTAATTTCCAATTGTATACATAGGCTAATGCGCCCGTACCCTGATGATCGCCAATACCGGCTGTAACTTCTGCAAAATTATCTACTGCCCTAATTTTTTTATTTTGGGCAACTACAAAATTTGAAATCAGCAGCAAGCTGACCAACGATAATACTAATCTTTTCATAATCCTTATTTACTTTATTTACTATTTACATTAACTACTTAATCTCTGCATACCCAAACTGAATACGAAAACGGGCACACCAAACCAACACATATTTATAATTGGCTACATCAGGTTCAGCAGCTAACTCATAATTGAACGTGCCACTGGTATATTTCATAAAACCCAAGTCAATATATTCAGTGGGTGGGCTGGCGTGATTGCCTGCTGTTTTTGACAAATAAACATGTACATCGGGGCCGCTGTTCGACTGAAAATTTTTAAATACCAGAAAATACTTGGTACCCAGTTTCTCTATCGTAACATCACCCCTGGACTGATCGCCGGATTCTCCGCCACCCAAAACGCCTCGGTAAACAACCTGTGCCTGTTCAATAACCTCATTCCCATTAGGTGGGATATTATCTTTTTTACAGGAACCCAATACGGTAATGCCTGCAAGGAGTATTAACAAAAAAGAATTTTTAACCATTTTCATATTAATATATTTGATGAACAAAATTATTCTCCCGGGCAATAGTATCATGTCATATAAATGACATAACCTTGACTAACGTAGTCCGTATCTTTGGAACCTGTATCTATACATACGCAGAGAACGGCCTCGGGGTTTAAATTTTGCACGTATTTTTTAATAAAAATGAAAATTGATCAAGTCATCCACTATACAACTCCTGCGATTTAAGTTTTCATTCTTCCTGATGCCGGTGTATTGGTTTGCACTCAGCCAGACGAAAACGATTGACCTTACAAACAGCATTATGGTTTTTTGTATCCTGCATCTGCTGGTTTATCCTGCCAGCAATGGTTACAACAGCTATATGGATAGAGATACAGAAAGTATCGGTGGAATAGAAAATCCACAACAACCCACTAAACAATTATTCAATTTCACTGTTTTATTAGATGCAATAGCGATATCACTCAGTTTTCTAATCAGCATGTATTTTGCAATTGGGGTAGTTGCTTATATCCTTGCATCAAGAGCATACAGCTACCGAGGCATCCGTTTAAAAAAATACCCGATTATTGGATATTCAACGGTTTTGTTGTTTCAGGGTTGTTTGACTTTTTTTTTAGTGATGCATGGGTGCAGTGTTGACAAAATTATTGATGTACCTGTAATTGGCATGATGACCGCGGGGTTCTTAATTGGAGGGTTTTATCCCCTTACACAGATTTACCAGCATAAACAGGATAAAGAAGACGGGGTAATTTCGATAAGTGCTTTACTCGGTTACAGGGGTACTTTTATTTTTACAGCCATAGTTTATATCCTGGCCATGTGCTGCCTGGGCTATTATTTAATATCTTCACTACAACAGAACAGTTTTTTTATTATTCAGATCTTTTTTATTCCGATACTCGTATATTTTCTGTGGTGGTTTAAAAAAGTATATGATAATACTGAAGCAGCAAATTTTAAAAACACCATGCGGATGAACATACTGGCATCTTTTTGCAGTAATGCTGCGTTTATAACTTTATTAATACTTGAAAAATTTTGAGCAAAATCGTTTCCATAGCAACCAATGTTCCGCAACACCGGCACGACCAAAATGATATTTGCCTATTTGCAGATAAAATTTATCATAACGATGCAGTTGACAGTCGCAGATACAGGTTTATGTACAATAAGAGCGGTATACAAACTAGATATTCGGTAATTCCAGATTATCATACATCGGTAGAAGAACGGCAGTTTTTCCCAAAAACCGAAGACCTGGAGCCTTTTCCAAATATGGATTTGAGAATGAAATGGTATGCAAACAACGCTGGCACGTTGTCGATAAAAGCAATTGAAGATTGTATTGCCGGTAAAATTAACAAAGACCAAATAACCCATTTAATAACTGTAAGCTGCACCGGCATGAGCGCCCCGGGCCTGGATCTAGAAATTATGGAAAAGATGGATCTGCCTAGGAATATTTTTCGCACATCAGTAAATTTTATGGGTTGCTATGCAGCCATTCATGCACTTAAACTGTCCGATGCATTGTGCAGGTCATCTGAACGAGCGAATGTGCTTGTTGTTTGTACTGAATTATGCACATTGCATTTTCAGAAGGAAAATACAATGGACAATATTACATCCACCATTTTGTTTGGCGATGGCTGTGCAGCAGTTTTGGTGCAAAAAAATGAATCGGCACAAAAAGGAATAAAGCTGAATAATTTTATTTCACATGTAGCGTTTAAGGGCAAGTCGGATATGTCGTGGATGCTTTCATCCAGTGGTTTTTTATTGACGCTTTCGGGCTATGTCCCCGATTTAGTTAAGGAAGATTTTAACGAATTGGTAGTAAAAGCATTGCAGGAAAGCGATTTAACAAAGGAAGATATTACACATTGGTGCATTCATCCCGGCGGTAAAAAAATACTGGAAGCGATTGATAAAGGGGTTGCATTGCCACCGGATAGTTTGCGTTACTCTTACGATATTTTAAAAAATTATGGCAACATGAGTTCACCCACAATACTTTTCGTTTTGCAAAAAATAATGAGCGAATTGCAGCAGGAAGATAAACCTGCAAAAATATTTGCCGCTGCATTTGGCCCTGGGCTTACCATGGAAACATTTATTGCTTCGTATGATTAATCTCCGCAACAGGTCGTATAAAAAAGAACTGCTTGACCAGGATAATATTCCTTTTGCCGATATCCGCCAAAACATGAAGGAGCTCAATACCATCAACAAATATCTTGGCGGGCATAAAATCACGATTGGCGGTTTGCAGTCGTTACTGTCGTATAAAAAAGAGAATTCCATAATACATATTTGTGAAATTGGCTGTGGTGGCGGCGATAACCTGCAAGCAATCAGTAATTACTGTTCAAAAAAAAACATTCCAGTACAATTTACCGGCATCGATATTAAAGCCGAGTGTACTGCTTTTGCTGCACAGCAATATCCTAGTCTTGATGCTAACTGGATTTGCAGCGATTATGTAAAAACAGATTTTGGAACAACTAAACCCGACATTATTTTCACTTCATTGTTCTGCCATCATTTTGAGAAGAAAGAATTGGTTTTTATGCTGCGCTGGATGAAATCAAATTCCAGAACTGGATTTTTTATAAACGACCTGCACCGGCATCCATTGGCATACTACAGTATTAAATTTATTACCAGACTATTTTCAAAATCTTACTTGGTAAAAAACGATGCGCCTCTATCGGTTAGCAGAGGTTTTATAAAAAAAGAATGGGAACAACTCTTTAGTGCTGCTGGCATTACTACCTACCGTATAAACTGGAAATGGGCTTTTCGGCATTTAATTGTTTGTAAAAATGACTGAAGACAGTAACTACGATATTTGTATTATTGGCGGTGGTTTGGCGGGGCTCTCATTGTCTATTCAGTTGGCAAAGCATGGTTACACCATTGCCTTGTTTGAAAAAGAGCAATACCCTTTTCACAAAGTTTGCGGCGAGTACATAAGTCTAGAAAGCTGGAATTTTATTGAAGAACTTGGTTACCCCTTATCCGGAGCATCGTTGCCTTTAATTGAAAGACTAATTGTAAGCTCACCCAATGGAAACCAGTTGAAGCAGCGTTTACCGCTGGGCGGTTTTGGTATTAGCAGGTACAAAATTGACGATGGCTTAAAAGAAATTGCTCTTGCCAACAAGATTACAGTTTTTGAAAACTGCAAAGTAAATGAAGTGCAATTTACAAATGATACGTTTCAATTACAGACTACCAAAGGCAGTTTTACCTGCCGGGTTTGCTGTGGTAGTTTTGGTAAACGCAGTAATATCGATGTGAAGTGGAACAGAAACTTCATCAACAATAAAACTACTAAACTCAACAACTACATTGGCGTAAAGTATCATGTAAAAACAAATTTACCTGCCGATACGATTGCCCTGCATAATTTTAGAAATGGCTATTGCGGTATCTCAAAAATTGAAGATGATAAATATTGTCTCTGCTATCTTACCAACGCCGAAAACCTAAAGACCAACAATAACTCCATTGCAGAAATGGAAAGAAATGTGCTTTGGCAGAATCCACATCTAAAAAATATTTTCAACAATAGTGAGATATTGTACCAATCGCCAGTAACCATCTCTCAAATATCTTTCGCTAAAAAATCACAAGTAGAAAACCATGTGCTGCTGATTGGTGATGCTGCCGGCATGATAACCCCGCTTTGCGGCAATGGCATGAGCATGGCGTTACATGGCAGTAAAATTGCTGCTGGATTTGTCCATGATTTTTTGCAGGAAAAAACTGATCGCCAAAACATGGAAAACAATTACAGCCTTGAATGGAAAAAAGCTTTTGGGAACCGATTAAAGGCTGGAAGGCTTATTCAGCGTATGTTTGGCAAGATATGGGTGACTAATTTATTTGTAGCTATATTAAAGCGAACTCCTTTCATTACTAAACAGCTGATAAAGCAAACCCATGGCGACCCATTTTAACTTTAGTTAAATAATTTCATCCACTTCCCTTATCAGTTTAAAATGTGCTTTTATTTGGGCTAAGAAATTTTTGCCTTTTTTATACGGCCAGGGTTTGATTCCTTGTTGGCTGTTGTATTTACATATTGTATAAAGCGCTTTCCAGTGTTTTAAAATTTCACGATAAGCTCCAAGCAATGTGTAACCGGTATCATAAAAATGATTGGGCTCGGCGCCGCAGCCATTGTACTCCAGTATGGTAAAGTTCTTTCCGTTCTTTAAATCTGCTACATTGGTACACATGATATCGTAACGGCCATAAAAAAAATCATCCACATCATGACTCAGCTTATCAAAAATAGCAACCAGCTTTTCATCAATATGTTCTTTCAAATCAATAAAATGCGCTCCCCTGTTATGATTAGCTGCATAACTCAACATATATTTTTCACCGGCAGGAATTACCGAATGCCAGCTTTCTTTATGCTTGCTTTGCATTTCGTCAATTCGCTTCTGTCCTTTAGGATGCTGTTTAACCAAAGCTTCAAGTGTATCTTTTCCATTGCCGGTAACCTGCAGCGGAATCTTGTGTAAAAAACCGGTTACCGTTCCTTTTTCTTCCTTTGGATGACGGATATAAAACACACTTACTTCCATAGGATAGTTCACCAATTCCTGCACCATATACTCAACCGGAATTTTTTTATGATAATTCCGCAGGTCTTCTTCCATATCGATTTTACGAAACAATATCCCTTGGCAGGCAACTTCGGGCTTTACAATAAACGGGTAGTTAATGCCGCTTTTTTGCAGATGGTCCATAACGGTTTCAAAATCCTGTTCGGGTAAAACACTAAATGTAGTTGGATAAAAATTGTTGGGCAACAGCGCATACATCTCTTTTTTAGGCTCGCCATCCATGCCCCCAAAAGTTATTTTAGGGTTGCTGGGAGTAAAGAACCAAACCGAACCCGATTTTAGCATGTACCAGCCCCACACTGGCGTAATGGGCGCATACAGCAACTTGAATGGCCAGGCTTCCCAGTTTGTTATTCGGTTAAATATTTTTTTCACATGCAATTGATTGCTGCGAAGATATTTAAAATGTTTTTTACGTTGCTTTACTAATATCTTAATAAGCATGATTAAACACTAATGACTTATTTTTGTTGTTAACAAAGCAGGTTCTAATCTTACCAAAATAAAAAATATTATGCAGGTACCTACAATGGCAGAAATGACAGCAAAAGGCGAAAGCCCCGAAGTTTTGTTTTGGGTTGGTTGCGCCGGATCGTATGATCAGCGGGCACAAAAGATAACCAAAGCTTTTGTTACTATTTTGAACAAAGTTGGTATCAACTACGCCATTTTGGGTAAAGAAGAATTATGCACCGGCGATCCTGCCCGCCGATCTGGTAACGAATTTATGTTTCAGATGATGGCCTATCAAAATATCCAGATTTTAAATGGCTATGGCATCAAGAAAATTGTAACAGCCTGTCCACATTGTTTTAATACATTGAAAAATGAATACCCCGAACTGGGCGGCACTTATGAAGTGATTCATCATGCAACATTTTTACAACAACTAATTGATGAAGGCAAAATAAAAATGACCGAAGGCGGCACTTTTAAAGGTAAAAAAATTACCTACCACGACAGTTGCTATCTAGGCCGGGCCAATGATATTTATGAAGCACCCCGCAAGGTTTTGGAAGCGCTGGATGTTTCGCTGGTTGAGATGAAACGCTGCCGCAGCAATGGTTTATGCTGTGGTGCTGGCGGTGCACAAATGTTTAAAGAAGAAGAAAATGGCGAAACCAGAATAAATATAGAACGTACCAATGAAGCATTAGGAACGGGTGCGAATATTATTGCTGCGGCCTGTCCTTTTTGCAATACGATGATGACAGACGGTGTTAAAAACAGTAATAAAGAAGATGAAGTACAGGTGTTGGATATTGCTGAGTTGGTGGCAGCATCAATTTTATAGAACACGGATAACACGGATTGGACGGATTAAAAACGGATTTTTCTATTTCTGTTTATCAGTCAATATCTGCTAAATCAGCGTCATCTGTGTTTCATACTTAACTTTGCAAAATGAACCTAGATTTTAACGAACATATTCCCGAAGATTTTAACGATAACTCCCGTGTGTGGATTTACCAGAGCAGCCGCCTGTTCCTCATCAGCGAAGCGTTGGAAATGGAAGATATGCTGAATGATTTTGCAGCCAACTGGAAAAGCCACGGAGCACCAGTTAAAGGCTTTGCCAGTCTGCTCTTTGGCCGGTTTATTATATTAATAGCCGATGAAAGCGCCACCGGCGTTAGCGGTTGCAGCACCGACAGCTCGGTACATTTAATAAAATCCATCGAGGAAAAATATAAATTGCAAATGTTCGACCGTCAAACATTAGCTTTTGTGGTAAAAGATAAGGTTGAGTTGTTACCAATCAGCCAATTGGACTATGCTGTTGAAAATAATTTCATCAATGCAGATACTTTGTATTTCAACAATACTGTCTTATCAAAAAAAGATTTGCTGAAAAACTGGATCACCCCTGTAAAAGAAAGCTGGCTGGCAAAAAAATTAAATTTTTCGAAAAAAGAAAGTTAATCTGTCAGGCCTTTTTTTTCTGTGCTTTCTTCAAAAGTTCTAATTTGTTGCTCTTCTTTACAGTCTTTGTAAAAACATAACTGAGGGCTATGCGGTAGTTACGTGTGTTGGTGGTGCTAAAACTTTCTAAATTAAAATTAGGGCCGTAAGTATAATTTTTATTCTGCTGCTGGCGAAAGGGATCAATTACATTAACCGTAACAATAAATTTTTTATTGAAGAACTTGCGTTGGGCACCAACATTCATACTCAGCGTATTCCTTACAGCTCCCTGCGGATTGGCAAATCGATTAAAAGTAAAGTTGGCATTAGCATTCAGTAAATCGGTAAACTGATAACTGCCGTTAAGGGTTGAATAAAATGAACCGCCGTTCCTAAACTTTCTTACGTCTCTATCGTGCAGGCTGTACACATTATAAGTATATCCAAAACTTAAGTTGGCTTTAGCTTTCTTATTCAAAGTATATCCACCCCAGGCACTGGCTTCATACTCTTTTCTGCCACTTATATTTTGCCAGGTAGAAAAAGTGGTTCCATCCGCATTTAATATTCTTATAAAACTGTAAATATTCTGTAGTGCATTATATCCCACTGAAGCATTGATGTAATATAGTTTGTTCCATTTGCCAACAATAAAATCAAAGTTATCGGCAAAATAAGGTTGCAGGTAAGGATTGCCAGACCGTGTATTATATGGGTCACTGTAATCAACGCCGGGGTTCAATTCATTTAATCGGGGTCTCTGTATGGTTCTTTTATAACTGGCAGTAACACTTACTTCATTTTTCCATTTCTTCATCAACGTAAAAAATGGCAGGGCCGACCAGTAATTATTTGCGTAGCGATTGCTGTTGTTTTGAATATTGAAATGCGTTTGGGTATTTTCAGTTTGCAAACCAGCATTTAAATAAAAATCCTTCACAATATCGTATCGCAAAGCCACTCTGAAGCCATAAATATCCTGGTGAAAAACAAAATCGTTACTCAACATTTCGTTTTTTACAAAAACCTGTTCTGGTTTTTTCATAAATACTGTTGTAAGCACATTGTGATTGCTGTACCAACTTGCATTCGTTCCGGTATTCAGTGAAAACTTATTTCCCATCAGCGGTTTATCATAATTAAGCCGCAGATTTATATTGCTGTTATTACTTGCTGTAATTTGCTGCTGGGTTGAATCTACGCCGGTGGCTGTATGGTCGGGATTAAGATATTGCTGAAAATAATCTTTCTCGTTGTTGCTCTCATTAAAATTAACACCCGAGATAAATTTCAGTACTTCACGGGGGTCTTTACCCTTAAAAGTATACGTAATATTAAATGCCGGACTGCTGCTTTCATTGTTGGTACCAGTAATGCGGTTGCTCAGTTTATAAAGTTGTGCATTGCTCCATACATTACTGTATTCGGTTGCGTTCTTATTTTCCGCATTGTTACTGTTGTATTGTGCAGTAAAATTCAGACTCTGTTGTTTATTTAAATCGTATCCAATATTCAGCCTGATATTGGGCCGACGGTTATTATTATTCCCCTGTCCGATTGTGTTAAAAAAATTAATGGAATCAGTATAAATATTCTGCCGGTTGCTATAGCTGTTGCTTTCAAATTCATTATATCCAAAACCGGCAGAAAAACTAAGGTTTAATTTATTTTTCCGGTAGCTTAAATTGCTGCTGATGCCTGCTTCGCCCCTAGTACCGTAATTTAGATTTATACGAGCATTGAAACCAACCTTTCCTTTTTTTGTTACAATATTGATAACTCCACCCCGTTCATTTGCATATTGTGGGGGCGGTGTAGTCATTACTTCAATTTTTTCAATCATGCTACCAGGCATACTTTCCAGCAAATCTTGCAGCTGCTTTGCATCCAGCTCCACAGGTTTGTCATCAATCAGCACCTTTACTTCTTTGCCACGTAATAATATTTTTCCATCGCTATCTACATTAACAAGCGGTGTTTGTTTTAATAGCTCGGTAGTGGTTGCTCCCGAACTTAATGCCGACTCACCAGTATTAAAAATTAATTTGCCATCCTTGTTTTCGATTAGAGGCTTTTCGGCATACAGCGTTATTTCTTTTAAAAAAGACGAAGATTTTGAAAGCCTTATATCGTTCAAGTCAAAATCAAATCTTTCTTCCCTAAAATAAATACTGTCGATTATTCGGGTTGTGTAACCAGTCGCATCAATCCGCAGCCGGTAATACCCAAAAGCTATTTTATCAAAAACAAATGCCCCATCTACTAAACTCAATTGATTTTGCTGAACGCTGGTATCAGAAACAAGAACCAGTTTTACAGATGCCTCAGCAACTGCCTTACTGTTGTCAGCATCTAAAATACTGCCAATTAAAATACCCGGATTGTTGTTAACATTTTGGGCTATACCCATATTTGCAACAAACAATAAAATAGCGGAAACGATGACTCTCAACTGGTCAGATGTTTTAAGAAGCTCAAAATTAGTATATACAGGTCATCGTTTTAATATTTTATTTAAATGGACAAAACAGCTTGTGAACGGGCTTTATCAAGCCCCATTGCCGTTAAACCAAATAGCAATTGCCATTTGTGCCAGTATCATTATTTTTACCGTTCAAATAAATTCTTAATTTATGAAGAAACTAGTTATCGGCTTTGTTGCCTGTATTGTATTACAGTCCGTAAACACAATAGCACAAACCTCTAAATTTATCAATCCTGCCAATATGGATCTGTCGGTAAAACCCGGCGATAATTTTTACCAGTATGCCAACGGCACCTGGATTAAAAACACGCCAATCCCCAGTTCTAAAACACGCTGGGGCAGTTTTGATGCACTTGCAGAAGAAAGCTCACTAGCTTTAAAGGGCCTACTTGAAGATGCAGCTGCCAATCCTGGCAAAAACGATTTAATGAAACGTGTTGGTGATTTTTATGCCAGCGCCATGGACAGTTTGGCTATCGAAAGACAGGGTTACTTGCCTTTAAAACCTTACCTAGATGCAATAACAGCACTGCCGTCGAAATATCAGGCATTAAATCATTTGAATTACCTGCGTGCCAATTCCCTAGCCGGGCCGCTATACCGCATAGGTGTGGGGCAAGATGCTAAAGATGTTACCAAGTATATTATCAACATTGGCCAGGGCGGTACTACCCTGCCCGACCGTGATTACTATTTAAAGAACGATGACCGCAGTACAAAAATTCGTTTGGATTATACTACCTACATTGTAAAGCTTTTCAAACTTTGTGGTGTTGAAGAATTTAAAGCGATGATGCATGCAGTTACCATTATGCAAATGGAAACCGCACTAGCAGGTGCTCAAATGAGCCGTGTTGAAATGCGTGACCCTACCAAATTATACAACAAATTTTCGGTGCAAGGCCTTACCGCTAAAACGCCAAACTTAAACTGGGCCGATATTTTATCGCAACTAGGTTATAAAACAAAACAAGATAGCGTTGTAGTTAGCAATCCCAAATTCATGGTCTTTATCGATTCAATGGTACAGGCAGTTCCTTTGGAAGATTGGAAAGTTTACCTGCAATGGAATGTGATGAAAGATGCCGCTCCTTACTTGAGTAGCGAGTTTGTAGATGCCAATTTTGCCTTTAACCAATCTATGAGCGGACAAAAAGAACAAACCCCACGCTGGCAGCGTATGAGCGGTTTAATCGACCGTCAGTTAGGTGATTTGCTTGGGCAATTATATGTAGATAAATATTTTAACCTCGATGCTAAAGTAAGAATGCTGGAACTCGTTAATAACCTGCAGCAAACCTTCGATAGTCGCATAAAGAAGCTTGACTGGATGAGTGAGGATACCAAACAACGGGCACTGGCAAAACTGCATTCTTTTGTAAAGAAAATTGGTTTCCCCGATAAATGGAAAAACTATGAGGGTATGGAAATAAAGCGGGACGATTTCCTAGGGAATTTACGCAGTTGCAACCAATGGTTTTACCAGGAGAATGTAAATAAACTTGGCAAGCCTATCGACAGAACCGAATGGGGAATGACACCACCCACAGTAAATGCATATTACAGTCCACAAAAGAACGAGATTGTTTTTCCTGCTGGAATACTGCGTTTCCCCTTCTTTGATTTTAAAGCCGACGATGCTATTAACTATGGAGGTATAGGCGCCGTTATTGGACACGAAATGACCCACGGTTTTGATGACCAGGGCCGTCAGTTTGATGCAGATGGCAACCTACAAGACTGGTGGACCAAGGCTGATGCTGACGAATTTAAAAAACGTGCCGACGAAGTGGTGCAGCAATATGATGGTTATGTGATATTGGATAGTCTGCATGTTAATGGTAAACTTACCCTTGGTGAAAACCTAGCCGATCTAGGCGGACTGAGCATTGCATACGAAGCCTTTAAAAACACCAAGCAAGGCAAAAGCAATAAAAAGATTGATGGCTTTACGCCCGACCAGCGTTTCTTCTTAAACTGGAGCCAGGTATGGCGCAACAATATTTTACCCGAAGCTGCTGCACAACGGATAAAAACCGATAACCACTCACCTGGTATGTACCGCAGCAATGGCCCACTTACTAATATGGATGGTTTTTACAAAGCCTTTAATGTGAAACCCGGCGATGCCATGTATAAGGCGCCTGAGGCTAGGACGAGAATATGGTAAATTGAATAATTGAATTATTACTACCGGGATACTTTAGCAAGGTATCCTGGTTTTTTAATTAATAAATAAAACGACAGTATATTTAAAACAAACCCCGCTATAACTAAAGTTAAGCAGGGTTAATATTTTTAATTCAGATGTTGACGACATTTCCTTAGGTTCCGCCAATATACTGCTCCATATTTTCAATAATAAATTTTTGTTCTTCAATAATATATTTAACAACATCTCCAATAGATATAAGCCCAATCATTTTTCCATCATCAACAACGGGCAAATGCCGGATAAATTTGCTGGTCATCAACTGCATACAATCATCAATAGTACTCTCCGAATTTACAGTAATCACATTACCGCTCATGATATCTCCCACGGGCGTTTCCCTGGAAGCCTTGCCCTTCAGTATCACTTTACGGGCATAGTCCCTTTCGGTGAATATGCCAATCAGTTTATCCGCTTCCATTACCACAAGCGAACTCACGTTTTTTTCTACCATTAATTCTAGCGCATTATAAACTGAATGAAACGGCGTAATAGAAAAAATTGTGTTGCCTTTCGACTTTAAAATGTTACGTACTGCTCCCATAAGTTTTAATTTAAAATGAATAAATTCCGAATTACTAAAATCCGCTGATTAATAATCAGAAAAACAAAAAGTCTTCAGTGTTATGGCCAATCAAATGAATAAAGGGACAGATAATATTTATATCCTTTTAAAAATAGGTATTTTTTGCGAATATTAAAATTTAGCTGTAGAACTTGTATAATTATTAAATTGAAGTATATTGTAAGTAATACAACTGCAACAGATTGAGGCAATTGAACACAATCTAGTATCTACGGGCTTTTTATAAGAATACAAGCGAATTATTATCAACACCAAATAAGATAAAATTACTGTATGTCTGCAAATATTAAAATAAAACGGGGGTTGAATATCAAACTGGCAGGTGAAGCCGCTAGGTCAGTTTCAAATATTCCTATGCCCGAAATATTTGCCATAAAGCCCACCGACTTTGCAGGACTTACTCCAAAATTACTCATCAAAGAAGGCGAAGAAGTACAGGCTGGCACCCCACTATTTTATGATAAGAACAACGAAGCCATTTTATTTACTTCTCCGGTTAGCGGCGAAGTGGCCGAAATAGTAAGAGGCCACAAGCGGCAGATTATGGAGATAAAAATACTGGCCGATAAAGAAATAAAGTACGTTTCGTTTATTAAAGCGAGCCCTGCCAATCTCAGCAGGCAGGAAATTACTGAGGCTCTTTTAAAAAGCGGCATCTGGCCTTTTATACGCCAGCGACCATATGGCACCGTTGCCAATCCGAATCAAAATCCCAAATCAATTTTTATTTCTGCCTTCGACAGCAGTCCACTGGCACCTGATATAAATTTTATCATGCAGGATAATGACCCGAATTTTCAAACGGGGCTTGATGCTTTGAAAAAACTGACCGACGGAAATGTTCACCTAAATATACAGGCCGGTGAACACAAGTCTGCTATTTTTACAAATGCAAAAGGAGTTGTTATAAATAATATCAGCGGGCCACACCCCGCAGGGAACGTTGGTGTACAGATACATCATATAGACCCTTTAAACAAGGGAGAAGTAGTGTGGAATGTTAATCCGCAGGATGTTCTCATTATTGGCCGGTTATTTAACGAAGGGAAATTTGATGCTGCAAAAACAATTGCAGTTACCGGCTCGCAGGTAAATAATCCAAAATACTACAAAACTATAGTGGGTAGTTCTATAAAATATATACTTGATGACAATGGCATGAAAGCCGGTGATAACCGCATTATCAGCGGAAGCATATTAAGCGGCACCCAGATTTCCGTTTATGGCTATCTGGGTTTTTATGATTCGCAGATAGCTGTGATACCCGAAGGAAACGAATCAGAATTTATGGGCTGGCTGATGCCGGGCTTAAATAAGTACAGTGCGTCTAGGTCATTTTTTTCCTGGCTAAGTCCAACTAAACAATTCGACCTTAATACTAATCTGCATGGTGAAGAAAGGCCTTTTGTAATGACCGGCCAATACGAAAAAGTATTCCCAATGGATATTTATCCAGTGCAACTTTTAAAATCAATTTTAATAGAAGATATAGACATGATGGAAAAATTGGGCATTTACGAGGTGGTTGAAGAAGACTTCGCTTTGTGTGAATTTGTGTGTACATCAAAAATAAAATCGCAGGAAATAATCAGGCGTGGACTTGATTTGGTGAGAAAAGAGTTCAGTTAGAAAAAGGACGTTGGATAACAACTAACTTTTTTTATAGAAGAAAACTTATCGTTATATTTATTGAAACTAAATTAAAAAGTTAAACCTAATACATATAGAGCGAACAACAGGAGCAATTTAATGCAACAGAAACACTGGTCATTTTTATCAAACAAAATATTTTCGGTTGAGTCCATTAAGAAAATTATTAGATAAAATAAAACCCAACTTTGAAAAAGGTGGGAAACTGGAAAAATTTTATCCAGCCTTTAATGCATTTGAAACCTTCCTTTTTGTTCCCGAACATACCACAGCCCCCAAAGGCGCTCATGTACGTGATGCTATAGATTTAAAACGCACCATGATTCTGGTGGTTATCTCACTTGTTCCCTGCCTTTTATTCGGCATGTGGAACGTAGGTTATCAGCACCATTTAGCATTGGGAATGAATAATGCATCTCTCATTGATAATTTTATTTTTGGTGCCATAAAAGTAATGCCCATTGTTATTGTATCCTATGGCGCAGGCTTAACGGTTGAATTTATTTTCGCCATCATACGCAAGCACACTATCAATGAAGGTTTTCTGGTTAGCGGCATGCTAATTCCGTTGGTTATGCCTGTTGATGTTCCCTTATGGATGGTTGCTGTATCAACCATTTTTGCTGTAATTATTGGTAAAGAAGTATTTGGCGGCACCGGTATGAACATTTTAAATCCGGCATTAACCGCAAGGGCATTTTTATTCTTTGCCTATCCTACAAAAATGTCGGGCAATGAGGTTTGGATAAATACACATTTGGAAAAAGGGCAGGCACTTGTTGATGGTTATAGCGGCGCAACGCCACTTGGAAATGCAGCAGCAGGTTTTGCAGATAAGATACCCGATACCATGCAATCCTTTATCGGTGCTATTCCAGGCTCTATTGGCGAAACATCTACCATTGCCTGTTTGATTGGAGCAGCCATTTTATTATACACAGGTATCGGCAGTTGGCGCATCATGATTTCGGTTTTTGTGGGCGGTTTTCTAATGGCGGTTATTTTCAATCTCTTTGGTGTAAATACATTGATGCAGATAACACCGCTCCATCATTTGGTGTTAGGGGGCTTTGCATTTGGTGCTATTTTTATGGCCACCGATCCGGTGAGTGCCGCACAAACAACAACCGGCAAGTACATTTACGGTTTTTTAATTGGCATATTTGCCATCATGTTCCGGGTGTTTAACCCTGCCTACCCCGAAGGAATGATGCTGGCCATTTTATTTATGAACGTAATGGCGCCTTTGATTGACCACTATGTAGTGGGTGCAAATATTAACCGAAGATTAAAAAGGGCTAAGCCCGTTAAAGATGCATAAAGACAGTAACAAAGCAACATTTTTATTTTCCTCCGGCATGGTGGTGGTGATTGCTATTATGTTATCTGTAGCCGCTATCAGCCTTGGCCCTTATCAGGCACGCAATATTAGGATTGAAAAAATGGAAAACATTTTAACCAGTGTTGGCATTGCAAGTGAACCAAAAACTGCAGAAAAAATATTTACACAATATATCACGGAGCAAGTGGTATTAAATAATAAAGGCGAAGAACAAACAGGTGGAACTGCCGCTTTTGATATCGATTTGAAAAAAGAAATAGACAAAGCAAAAAACGGCAACCAGGATAAACAATTGTTTCCGTTATTCATTTGTAAAAAAGATGGAAAGAGTTTTTACATTATTCCCATGCGTGGCAAAGGGCTGTGGGGACCAATTTGGGGTTATATAGCTTTGGAGGGCGACATGAATACTATTGCAGGTGTGAGTTTTGGGCATAAAGGTGAAACGCCCGGACTGGGTGCCGAAATTGAAACAGAATATTTTCAAAAACAATTCGTCGGTAAAAAAATACTGGATGAGCAAGGGGATTTTGTTTCGGTAAAAGTTGTGAAAGGTGGAGGCACTTCAACCAACATTCATGGAGTGGATGCTGTTTCGGGTGCCACAATAACGAGTGATGGTGTTACTGAGATGTTTCATCGAACGTTGGAAAATTATATTCCTTATTTTAAAAAAGCGAAGCCATGAGCACAGAAACAACCGAGGCTCCAGTAAAAGTGAAAGCGCCTAATGAGCCACTGTTTTCGAAGAAGAACAGAAAGCTTATTTATGATCCGCTGAATGATAATAACCCAATCACTGTTCAGGTATTGGGTATTTGCTCTGCATTGGCAGTTACCGTAAAGGTAAAGCCTTCCATTGTTATGGCTATCGCCGTGCTGGTAGTTTGTGCTTTTTCTAATGTAATCATTTCACTTATCCGAAATATTATCCCAAACAGAATAAGAATCATTGTACAATTAACGGTGGTGGCAGCAATGGTGATTTTGGTTGATCAGTTTTTAAAAGCATTTGTGTTTGACGTAAGTAAACAGCTTTCTGTTTTTGTAGGACTAATCATTACAAACTGTATCATTATGGGCAGGCTGGAAGCTTTTGCCATGGCCAATAAACCCTGGCCATCACTTTTAGATGGTATCGGTAATGGATTTGGTTATGGGCTGATTCTGGTTGTTGTCTCAATCATCCGGGAACTTTTTGGTTCAGGACAGATTATGGGATTCAGAATTATTCCGGAGTCGGCCTATGCGGCAGGTTACTTTAATAATGGATTGATTATTATGCCTCCGATGGCACTCATCATCGTTGGCATATACATATGGATACAGCGAAGCAGAAACCGGAAATTAATTGAGCCTAAATAAATTTAAAATTTTGAAAAATATAAACAATTTTAATGTCATCCTGAGCTTGTCGAAGGCGGTGAATTTCTCTGACGAGTCTTGTTTGGCGCTAACCCGCCTTCGACAAGCTCAGACTGACAACTTTTATAAATGAAAGGACTAAATTATTTTTATGGACAGTGTAAACATATTTATCAAAGCGATTTTTGTTGAGAACATGATTTTTGCCTATTTCCTGGGCATGTGTTCTTACCTTGCTATTTCCAAAACAGTAAAAAGTGCTGTAGGTCTTGGTTTGGCGGTGATATTTGTTTTAGGTGTTTCGGTACCTGTTTGTTATCTGCTAGAGAATTATATATTGAAAGCCGGTGCGTTAGTTTGGTTGAGCAAAGATTTTGCAACAGTTGATCTAAGCTTTCTGAGTTTCATTATGTACATCGCTACTATTGCATCTATTACGCAACTGGTGGAAATGATTATAGAAAAATATGCACCTGCTTTATACAACTCGCTGGGCATTTTTTTACCCCTTATTGCCGTAAACTGTTCAATACTCGGTGGTGCATTATTTATGCAGGAAAGGGAATATGCAACACTAGGGGAAGCTACCATTTTTGGAATTGGCTCAGGCGTTGGCTGGTGTCTTGCAATTGTCGCACTTTCAGCAATTAGAGAAAAAATACGCTATTCAAATGTACCTGGACCATTAAGAGGTTTGGGTATCACATTTATTTTAACCGGTCTAATGGCCATCGCATTTATGAGTTTTATGGGTATCAAATTATAAAAATAAATTTTTAACAGCAGAATGATTTTATTAGCATACGATTTTACAACGATTATCTCCAGCGTGGTTGTGTTCCTAGGATTCAACTTGCTACTGGTATATATCATTCTGCTTGCTAAATCAAAACTTACTCCATCGGGGCTTGTAAAAATCACCATCAACGGATCTGAACAATTGGAAACAGAAGCCGGAAGTAGTTTACTTACTACGCTTTCTAATCAAAAAATATTTTTACCCTCGGCTTGCGGTGGTGGCGGAACCTGTGCCATGTGCAAATGTCAGGTACTTTCGGGCGGCGGCGAAATTCTTACAACAGAAGTCCCCTATTTTACCCGTAAAGAACAACAATCAAATTGGCGTCTGGGTTGCCAGGTTAAAGTAAAGCAGGATATGGAGATTGTTATTCCCGAAGAAGTAATGGGCATTAAAAAATGGGAATGCGAAGTGGTATCCAATGATAATGTGGCCACTTATATAAAAGAGTTTGTAGTAAAACTTCCCGAAGGAGAATTTCTCGATTTTCAATCGGGCTGTTATATACAATTAGACGTACCCTCCTGCGAAATTGATTTTAAGAATGATTTGTTTAAAATTGAAAACCGATTTCTGGATGATTATGATAAGTTCAAAATTTGGGATCTTAAAATGAAAAACCCCGAGCCAATATTCAGGGCATATTCCATGGCCAATCATCCGGCCGAAGGAAATATCATTATGCTAAACATCAGGCTGGCTACTCCCCCTTTCGACAGAAAAAAAGGTGGTTTTATGGACTTAAATCCGGGCATTTGTTCTTCATACGTTTTTTCACGCAAGCCCGGCGATAAAGTAACCATTGCTGGCCCTTTTGGCGATTTTCATATCAAGCCAACTAAAAAAGAAATGATCTATATTGGTGGTGGTGCAGGTATGGCGCCATTGCGGTCGCATTTGTTTCACCTTTTTCATACTGAAAAAGAAACAGACAGAAAAGTAACTTTCTGGTATGGAGGAAGATCATCAAGGGAAGTTTTTTACACCGATCATTTTAGAGATATCGAAAAAAAATTTCCAAATTTTCAATATAACATTGCCTTGTCGGAACCGCTGCCCGAAGACAACTGGACAGGTTATACAGGTTTCATTCACCAGGTATTGTATGATAACTATCTAAAAGAACATAGCGCACCAGAAGATGTGGAATATTATCTCTGCGGCCCACCCATGATGAACGCCGCTGTTTTCAGAATGTTGGATGACCTGGGCGTACCACCCGAGAATATTGCCTTCGATGATTTTGGCGGATAAAAATTTACAGATGAAAGTCCTTGTAACGATTGTTGCTTCTATATTTATTATTTGTGGATGCAATAACAACAAACCTAGTTTAATTAAGATTGAAGGCGAAGCACAGGGCACTACTTGGCATATCTCTTACTTATCTTACGATAATATTAATTACAAAACAGCCATGGATTCGCTGCTGAAAAAGATTGACAGTTCCATGTCAACCTATCTGCCAGTTTCGCTTATATCAAGGTTAAATAATAACGACAGCACCGTTTTTGTTGATAAATATTTTACTGATGTGTTTAACAAATCGGTAGAAGTATCTAAAAGAACAAATGGCTTGTTTGATGTTACCGTTGGTCCGCTGGTAAATGCATGGGGGTTTGGTTTTAGTAAAAAAGAAAAAGTTGATAGTGCGATGATAGACAGTCTGCTGCATTTTGTTGGTTATGAAATGTTGAAGTTAGAGAATAACAAAGTATTAAAAGAAAAGCCCGAAATCAAACTTGACTTTAATGCTATAGCCCAAGGATATTCTGTTGATGTTTTAGCTGACTATCTTGAAAGCAAAGGGGTAAAAAACTATCTAGTTGAAATTGGCGGCGAATTAAAAGCCAAAGGAAAAAAATATGATGAGGATTGGAAAGTAGGGATAGACCAACCTAATGAAAATGCAGTGGAAAGAAAACTGGAAGCGGTTATTGCGTTAAGCAACCGAGCTTTAGCTACATCAGGTAATTACCGTAAATTTTATGAAGAAGGCGGCCAAAAGCTTTCGCATATTATTGACCCAAGAACCGGATATCCTGCCAAACAAAATTTATTAAGCACTACGGTACTAGCCGATGATGGTATTACAGCCGATGCCTATGCAACCGCTTTTATGATTATGGGACTGGAGCAATCAAAACGATTTATTGTTGAAAATAAAGACCTGAAACTAGAAGTGTTTTTTATTTATGATGAGAACGGAAAATGGAAAACATACACATCAGACAAATTAAAAAAGCAGGTAAAAGAACTTTACTAAGCTTTACATTTTTCATCGGGCTTTGCTCCACAAATGCCACAAGAACCACCTTCGTTTTGAATTAGCGGATTATTGCTGCTGCATGTACCTGCAAATTTACCATCTTTTTTTACCAGTATTTTTATCGCTATACCGGCTATGGCAATGGCTAAAAGTACAATGGAAAGTAAAATGATTTTCATACTTAAATTTACAAATTTTTTTATGAAACGGCTGGCGATGGCACTTAGTCCACTCGCCAAAAATATTACAGCACTTTTATTACACCTGCAACAGGAATTCCAACCAACGCAGCATTCAGAACAAGATAATTTAAACTTCTGTATGTTTTCCTTTTTCAAGTGATTTACCACAATGCGGACAAAAATCTATCTCCTGTTTCATGGCTTTACGAGATTCATCTAAAAAACCGGCAGTAATGATACCGGCAGGCAGGGCATAAACAGCCAGACCCAGTAAAGAAATTAAGCCGGTAAGCATCTTACCCAAAACAGTCACCGGTACCATATCGCCATAACCAACCGAAGTCACCGTAATGATCGCCCACCACAATGTAGCTGGAATGCTGGAGAATTTTTCGGGTTGCACAAGATGCTCGGCAAAATAAACAACGCAGGCCGCAACAATAACCAATGACAAAATGATTAACAAACTAAGTTTAAGATCGCTGGCACGTGTTTTAAAAACGTTCTTTACCAACTGTGCCGATTTCATATAGGATGTGAGTCTGTACAACCTTAATAACCTTAACAGGCGTAGCAATCTTAGTACTCTCAGATCGAGACCAATCATAACATGTATGTAAAAAGGAATAATAGCCAGCAGATCGATAATAGCTTCCCAGGATAACATATACCTGATACGTCCTTTGAAACTATGGCCAAAGCGTGGATCATGATTACTGCTCCACACTCTTAGAAAATATTCAATAGTGAATATAAAAACGGAGATCATGTCGAATATCCTGAAAAATTCAGCATAGGGTTCATGAATAGAAGGCACCGTCTCAATGATAACTGCAGCCACGTTCAAAATAATAAGGGTAATGATAAAACCATTGAGAAATTTGTCCCATTTAGTAGCTCCTATCTCAGGATGAAGTAGGGTATGAATTTTCTTTTTGGTTTTATGATACATGTGTGCAGTTAGCTTTGTGTTCCTAAAGTTAATCAATAATAAAAAATAATAAAGAAAAACACGGGAGTTATTGGTTGATTTCTAATATTACAAACTCCTGCTCCAGGTTCAAAGAATTTTCGTGTAAATATTTTATTAGACTACTGCCATGTTTTGCATATAGCGGCATAAAATTCTCAATCCGCTCCTGTAAGTTATTATGGGGGAACAATTGCGATTTTAGTTTTTGCAGCTGGCGTTGCGCTGCTTCAAATTTTTTCTTTTCGGCACGTAGCATTTTCTTTTCCAGCGCTTCAATTTTTCTTATAGCCAGTTTTTCAAGTGCCTCCGTATGCGGCTGCAGTGTTACGTCAACGGCGCCTGCTGTGGCTTTCAGCTTAAAGTAAAACTTATGAACAGCCTTTCGCTCTTCCTCAAGACTTAACTGAACTACTGATTCTTTTTTGACCAGCACACTCATCAATTCTTGTTCGGTTTTAAATAAATCTGCAACAGAGAATCCCAGTTTTTCAATCCCTTCAACCTGTTTCTTGTTAGCCATCATGAAAGAATTGCGTAACACTAAAACTGGAAAAGGAACATCCACGGCTGCAAAAACTTTCTTTAGTTCCAGCCAATAGGCTAGCTCTCCTCCACCGCCAATAAAGGCAATATTGGGTAACAACATTTCCTGAAAAACTGGGCGAAGAATTACATTGGGACTGAAACGTTCGGGGTGCCTTTTCAGTTCAGTCATTATTTCCTGATCGGTAAATGAATATTCTGTGTTGACGATTGCATATTGACTCCCTGTTTTTTCTATTCGTTCCCTCACATCATCATTCAAATAGAACATGTTTAGCTCCCTGCCGCCAGCCTGCACTTTGTATTCTTTTGGAAATCTTTTTACAGTTTCTTCAACGATACTGAAAGAAAATCGTTCTTTTAATTCTTTTTCAACAACAGGAATAAAAGCCTTTTTATAGTCCGGGTTATCAGGTAAAAAAACAATTAATCCGTAGTCTCCAAACAAATCATTAATCAATTTAAAAGTTGCCTGTTCGATAGTGGAACCCGCGGTATAGCAGGCTTTCATCTTGTCAATAATTTCCTGTCCGAATGGATGAACAGTAATCTCGCCGGCAATCAGGTCAAGCATCTTTATCAAATTCTTATCCACTTTCATTCTCCCCACTGCACCTGTTTGGTTAGTTTCCCAAACATGTTTTATCCCATTAATATACACATGCCCGAGTTCCTCTAGGTCAGCATCTTCGCTGCCCATAAAGAATACGGATACAAAATTATTTTCGGGCATTTCGGCCTTTAGCTTTTCGCAAAGTTTAATGGTATGTAGAATCTTATAAATAAAATAGAGGTGACCGGTAAAAATATTGGGCTGGTGTGCAGTGACAACTGTAAATGTATTTGAATCGCTTAATTGCTTTATGTTCAGTAGCTGCTGTTTGGTTGGATTTCCGTCAACATAATGCTTTTGCAAAACTTCAACCAGCAATTTTCTGTCAGTCTTATATTTCTTTCTGTCTTCAATAGCTGATTTAATTCCAGCAATAGAAACCGGGTGGGAATAAAAATCATGAAGTTGTTCCCTGCCCTCTAGGTAATCTAATATTATCCTAGAATAAAAACCCGTTTCTCTATAAGTAGTTTGCTTTGCTTTACAGTCCATTCTTGATTATTTATCTGATACCAGATTTAGTCAACAAACTTACGTTAATCCTGAAAAACCAAAGCTGATAGTTGTGTTAAATATAAACATTACCCTGTGTTTAATAATTATACTTGCATTTCTCAGAAAAAAATCCATTTTTTACATTATTAACAGAAATTACTAAACGAAAACTAACAAGTATGAAAAGCAGACACTTAAGTTTGACGCTTATCCTCATCGCATTTGTCACTTTCTTCGCTGTATTAAATTCGTGTAATAGCAATGATAGTGCAGGAACTACCGCTTCGTTAGGAAACGAAGATTCAGTAAAAAAAGTAGTTGATAGAGGACATTACCTTGCACATCATGTTGCTATGTGCATGGACTGCCACAGCCAACGGGATTTCAATCAGTTTTCGGGCCCGCCAATTGAAGGGACCCAAGGTATGGGCGGTGAAATATTCGGTGAGAAACTGGATGTCCCTGGTGTTATCTATTCACGAAACATAACACCCGATACCATTAATGGCATTGGAAAATGGACTGACGAAGAAGTTGTTAGAGCTATTACGCGGGGTATCAGCAGAAACGGAGATACATTATTTCCATTGATGCCATATCCGCATTATAACGGAATGAGTAAGGAAGATATTTACAGTATTGTTGCCTATATACGCACACTTAAACCAAACAACAATAAAGTTGCGGGTAGAAAATTATTTATTCCTTTATCCATGGCCTATCCTCCATTGCAAAGTGCCTCACCAGATAATAACGTAAAACCCGATGTAAGTGATATGGTAAAATACGGAGCATATATGATGAACAGCGCAGCTTGTATGGACTGTCATACGCCCATGGAAAAAGGGCAGTTTGTTATGCAGAAATTTATGGCAGGTGGGCGCATATTTGATATGGAGACATTTAAAGTTGTTACTGCTAATATTACGCCTGATAGTGCCACGGGTATTGGAACGTGGACGGAAGCGATGTTTTTAGATAAATTTAAAAACTATCGGGAAGCGGCAGCCTATAAAACAAACCCCGGCAAGATAAACAGCATGATGCCTTGGGTAATGTATGCCGGTATGGATGATTTTGATATAAAAGCTATTTACCGCTACCTGCGTACGCTTCCTGCAATAAATAATAAGATTGAAAAATATCCTCAGTAAAAAATTCAGGTAAATAAAAAAGCCGTTGACAACAACGGCTTTTTTATTTAAACAACTTCTCCTTCTATATCGTAATCGTAGGCTTTGGAAATTTTTACGTTCACAAATTCACCAATGATTAATTTCTTTTTGCTTTGGATGATTACTTCATTATCCACTTCCACACTATCAAATTCGGTACGACCAAGATAACGACCAGCTTCTTTCTTATCAATCAACACTTTAAAGGTCTTGCCAACTTTCTCTTGATTTTTTTCTAGGCTAATTTCCTGCTGCACTTCCATAATCTCCTGAGCTCTTTCTTCTTTTTCTTCGGCAGGAATATTATCAACCAGATCATGTGCACTCGTACCTTCTTCATGGCTGTAAGTAAAAATCCCTACTCTATCAAAGCGCATTTGTTGTAAAAACATTTTTAATTCTTCCACATCATCTCTTGTCTCACCAGGGAAACCAGCAATTAAAGTTGTACGCAAACAAATGTTAGGCATTCGATTTCTAATCTCCCCAATCAGGTCTTCCATCTCTTCACGGGTTATTTGCCGCTTCATTAGCTTCAGCATATTGTTGGCTGCATGCTGCAGTGGCATATCCAGATAGTTACAGATATTGTCTCTCTCTTTAATAGCATCAACAATTTCAATAGGAAATTTTGATGGATAGGCATAATGCAGGCGAATCCACTCAAGCCCTTTTACATCCGCTAACGCATGTAGAAGTTTAGGCAGCTCTCTTTTTTTATAAATATCCAGTCCATAATAAGTAAGTTCCTGCGCAATCAGCATCACTTCTTTTACACCACGGTCAACTAAACGCTTGGCTTCATCAACTAATGATTCTATAGGGCGACTGACATGTGCACCACGCATTAACGGAATGGCGCAAAAAGCACAAGTGCGGTTGCAGCCTTCACTAATCTTCATGTAAGCATAATGCTGCGGCGTGTACAGCAGTCGCTCCCCCATCAGGTCGGTTTTATAATCAGCCTCAAATATTTTTAAAATATTGGGCAATTCCATCGTTCCGAAATAAGCATCTACTTCAGGTATCTCTTCTTCCAAATTATTTTTGTAGCGTTCACTTAAGCATCCGGTTACATAAACCTTATCCAGTTTTCCCCTGCGTTTCAGTTCTACTTGCTGTAAAATGGTATTGATGCTTTCTTCCTTGGCTTTTTCAATAAAACCGCAGGTGTTTACCACCACAATATTGTGATCCTTTTTTGCATTCTCATGCACCACATCAATATCGTTGGCAATCAACTGGCCACTCAATACCTCGCTATCCACCATATTCTTACTGCAACCCAGTGTAATGATGTTAACCTTGTCTTTTTTAATTGATTTTGTCTTCATAATAATTGGCGGCAAAGGTAAGCCTTCGCCTGTGCAGTTATTAAAGCTATTTTTAAGGACTCCGGCTATGTTTTCTTGGATGTGGATAATTATTTATCAAATAAAGGCTTTTATTTATTGTTTATCAATAAATATTTACCTAATTTCGCCTCTCAAACATAAACACAAACAAAATGAGTACGAAAACAAAAACAGAAACTATCCTGATTATAATGAATGTTTTAACCTGGATTATTTTCATTGGGCTGATAATTGAAGCAGGTGCTGTCCTTGTATCCTATGGAGTAAGCGTAGCTTATCCGAAGGCAGCAATGAATATGTACAAGGGACTTGACTATTATAGCCTCAGTCAATACGATTTCTGGCACTACACCGGAATCATTTCGCTGAAAGCAGCGATTTTCATCGTACAGGCGTACACCGCATTCCTCGTAATTAAGGTGTTGTCAGCAATCAAAATCACTAACCCGTTTACTATGGATGTGGCCCAAAGGCTTGAAAAAATTGCTTACACGCTTATTTTGGCGTGGGGTGCAATCATGTTGTACAATGGACAATTAAAATGGCTTTCGAAAGAGGTAGCGGGTTTACAGGAGAACAGTCTTTCTGCCGATTTAATAATCTATGCCGGGCTGGTTTTTGTGATCGCCCAAATCTTTAAGAAAGGAGTCGAAATTCAAATTGAAAACGAACTAACCGTATAAATAATGCCAATAATTGTAAACTTAGATGTAATGATGGCCAAAAGAAAGATGTCATTGAACGAGCTTTCTGAGAAGGTTGATATAACCCTGTCTAATCTTTCTGTATTAAAAACAGGTAAGGCAAAAGCAATTCGTTTTAGTACACTTGAAGCGATCTGTAACGTATTGAATTGCCAACCTGGCGATATTTTGGAATTTGCTGAGTGATGAATTACTGATTCGGTGATTGAGGTAGTTTTAAAATATTATTGTTTCCAATACGTCTTCAGATAGTAATCTGGCTAGGCGATTTACCATTCATCTCTAAAAAACAACGGTTAGTGAAATATGGCAATCAAATTACAATTAAGCATCCAAAATGATTAAAAAAGGCGCCTTATTAACAAGGCGGCTTTTTTTGTCACGCAATTGTAAACAACTGCTGCATCACAAAATCCTTTTAACGCTACTTTAACTGGCTTTTGTATTTTCTTAACAGCAGGGCTTAAAAATTCTTGGGATATTTGTATTGACAAAAAAATTAAAACAATAAAGATTTTCTCATAAGCAGTTAGTTTTGGTAACCGGCCCCTGTTTCAACAGGGGCCTCTCTTTTGTACTAATGCTTTCATTTTATTCTGCAGATAAATTAAACAGACTGTCCACAAAATTCTGCTTATCAAAAACCAACAAGTCTTCGGCTTTCTCTCCTACTCCAATAAATTTTACAGGTATTTTAAATTGATTGGCAATGGCTAATACAACGCCACCTTTTGCGGTGCCATCTAATTTAGTAATAGTAAGTGCGGTAACATCGGTAGCTGCAGTAAAATGTTTGGCTTGTTCTAAAGCATTTTGTCCGGTACTGCCATCTAGCACCAACATTACTTCATGTGGTGCAGTTGGTACTACTTTTTGGATAACTCGTTTAATCTTAGTCAATTCATCCATCAGGTACGCTTTGTTATGCAAACGACCCGCCGTATCTATTATGATAACATCTACATCTTTTGCAACACCGCTGTTTACGGTATCAAAAGCCACGGCGGCAGGATCACTGCCCATATCTTTTTTTACAATAGGCACGCCTGCCCTTTCGCTCCAGATAGTTAACTGGTCAACCGCGGCAGCACGGAATGTATCGGCTGCACCCAGCAAAACAGATTTACCGGCGAGTTTAAAATTATGCGCTAGCTTACCAATGGTAGTTGTTTTACCAACACCGTTTACGCCAACTACTAAAATAATATGAGGTTTATGACCTGTGGGTAATTCGTAACCAATGTAGCTAGTATCCTGTGGCGCAGTAATCAATATATTCTCTATCTCTTCCTTAAGTATCTTGTTTAGTTCCGATGTGTTGAGGTATTTATCTTTGGCAACCCGTTTTTCTATCTCTTCAATAATTTTTACAGTGGTTTCAATCCCCACATCGGCACTTACCAAAGCGTTTTCTACCTCATCAAGTATTTCTGCATCAACCGTGCTTTTGCCGGCAATGGCCTTGGTTATTTTGCTAAAAAAGCCCTCACGGGTCTTTTCCAGGCCTTGGTCAAGTGTTTCCTTCTGTTCTTTTTTACCAAATAATTTATTAAATAAACCCATAGAAATAGAATATTAGTAGTTGTTAACTGATACTTCCTTAAAATAAACAAAGCCTCCCGAAGTACGGAAAGCTTTATAAATTATTTTTCATGTAAGAATTACTTAGCTGCCTAAGTGTTCTTTAATCTTGTCTTTGTGAACGATAGACTCCTTAAAAGTATAAGCGCCTGTTTTAGGGCTACGTAATGTACGAATTACTTTAGTCCAGTTTTTTGCATCTGCTGCGGCTTTCTGGTCTTTGGTTTTTATCGCGGTTTTAGCTGCTTTTGCCATTATTGTAAGTTTATTAATTTATCCCGATTGGAATAAACCGATTAAAAATTTTATTTAATTTCTTTATGAACAGTTACCTTCTTCAAAATAGGGTTAAGTTTCTTTAACTCTAAACGCTCGGGCGTGTTCTTTTTGTTTTTAGTGGTAATGTAACGGCTGGTGCCGGGCATACCGCTTGTTTTATGCTCGGTACACTCCATAATAACCTGTACCCTGTTACCTTTCTTTGCCATTGTTGTTTGTTTATTTGTTTAGTAGTTTATCCGTTTGAACGAATTAACCGTTTAACTGATTAACCAGTTATATTTTTACGCCGTCGGCACGCAATTTCTTTACTACAGAATACAAACCATTTTTATTGATTGTCCTGATTGCTTCTGAAGATACTTTTAGGGTAACCCATTTATCTTCTTCGGCAAGAAAAAAACGTTTGGTTTGCAAGTTTGGTAAAAACCTACGCTTAGTTTTAATATTAGAATGCGAAACCTTATTTCCGGTAATCGGCTTCTTTCCTGTAACCTGACATACTCTAGCCATAGTGCTTATTTTTGGACGGCAAAGGTAAGGTTAAATATTAAGAATCAATGTTTGAAGTACAATAAATTTAGAATTTTTATTGAAATCTACCCACAATCAAAGTTTAATTGTGCATAACACCAGTTTTATATGATAAAATTACAGAAACCGGGCTCCATTTCTTATTATTGCGTGCATAAAAATTACATATTTTATAAATATACACCTATATGGCGTCCCGTTCAGTTACAACAGTATATAACAAGAATATGCTTTTTACGGCCAATGTTACTGGATTCGATGTAGTAATGAACGATGGCGGCGATGACATTGGAGCTAGTCCAAAACAACTGATGCTGGCTTCGCTGGCTGGCTGCACGGGTATGGATGTGGTTTCGATGCTACGTAAAATGAAAGTTGATTTTAGCGATTACAGCATGGATGTAGATGCTGAATTAACCGACGATCATCCCAGAATTTACAATAAAGTAAAACTTACTTATAAAATTAAGATTGCTGCAGAAGATCAACCTAAAATGGAAAAAGCAGTTGCCTTATCAAAAGAAAAATATTGTGGTGTTAGCGCCATGTTTACTGCATTTGCTGAACTTACAACAGCAATCATCTATCTGGATTAATTTAAAATGCCCGTCTTCGTCAATTTTAATTTGCGTTGTTCGTTGTAGATTCTAAACATCTGCAAAGCCACAGCCAGTAATATCAGCAGCACACCAACATAAAATTGGTTTTGCAAATTTTCATTTTCCTTAAAGAAAATAAATGCTAGAATAATTCCATAAACTGGCTCCAGGTTATAAGTAAGATTAGCTGTGAAAGCAGATAATTTCTTCAATGCATTCAATTGCAAATCAAAACTTAAAACAGTGCATAACCAAGCCAGCACCAACAGCCAGAGCCAATCTGATGTTGTTGGAAAATAATAAGTTGCCGGAAAAAACTGTAGGTAAAACGGCACAATAAATGTTAGCGCCAGCAAGCCTCCGCCCAACTCATATAACGTCAATATTTTAGGCGAATAAGTCAGTAACAGCTTTTTATTGTAAATAGGAAAAACCGAACTGCCGATTGCCGACAACATCCCGAAAATAATACCCAGCTTATATTGTGGGTGAAAATCGAAGATGACATAAATACCGGAAATTGCCAGCAGGCCAAGCACAATTTCAATGGCCGAAATTTTTCTTTTCAATATTAATGGTTCAAAAAAAGCAGTAAAGAAACCCGTTGCACTAAAACAGACTAACGCAACCGAAACATTGGCATATTTAACGCTACCGTAAAAAGTTACCCAATGCAGCGCAACAATAACGCCCACACCAAAAATTTTAAGTACGTCTTTAAGCGGAATGCGTAAAAGCTGATTTCGATAAAATAATATACCACCTAATGTAATTACGGTAATAAACAATCTGAACCAGACCAATAATCCCTCATTGAGCGTAATTAATTTACCCAGTATTGCCGTAAAGCCTGCCAAAAAAACAGCAATATGCAATTGTATGAGGGCTTTTTTCATAAAACAAATATAAGGTAGCAGCCCAGCACCTAAAAAAATTATAAAAAACAACAAACCATAAACAGCAAACCATAAACATGTTTATATTTGCCTCCCTATAACCAACTTAAGATTATGAGCTTTAAACGCATTAACAACATTACCGGATGGGTCGTTTGCATCATCGCATGCGCAGTTTATATTATGACGATGGAAGCCTCGGGCAGTCTTTGGGATTGTGGCGAGTTTGCATCCAGTGCATATAAACTGCAGATTCCTCACCCACCGGGAGCACCTTTATTTGTATTAATTGGCCGTTTGTTTATGGCTCCGTTCAGCCCCGAAACTGCCGCAACAGGTATTAACTCCATGAGCGCATTGGCCAGTGGATTTACCATATTGTTTTTATTTTGGAGCATCACCCATTTTGGCCGTAAACTGGTTATGAAAAATGGCGGCGAGCTTACCAGCGATAAAATTTATGGTATTATGGCTGCCGGTATTGTAGGCGCTTTGGCTTATACTTTTTCCGATTCATTTTGGTACAGTGCAGTAGAGGGTGAGGTGTATGCCTTATCGTCTTTTTTTACGGCTGTAGTTTTTTGGGGAATATTAAAGTGGGAGCAAAGCGTTGATGAAGAGCAAAAAGAAGGCATCAAAGGCCGTTTTACCCGTGCCGACCGTTGGATTATACTTATATTTTACCTGATGGGTTTATCTATTGGTGTTCACTTGCTGAACTTATTGACCATCCCTGCCATCGTAATGATTTATTACTTTAAGCGTTACGAAAAAATTACCAAGTGGGGCACTTTCTGGGCGTTTATAGTAGGTTGTGCTATTACCGGTTTGGTTCAAAAAGCTGTTATCGTTTGGACCATTAAAGGAGCAGGAAATTTCGACATCCTGTTTGTAAACAGCTTTGGTTTACCATTCTTCTCAGGCTTCGTTTTCTTCTTCATATTTATTGCCGCATTGGTTTATTTTGGTTTGAAAATGGCCAGCAAAAAAAACTGGCAGTTTTTAAAACTTGGGTTGTGGAGTTTTGTATTTATGTTGCTGGGCTATTCAACCTATTTTACCACATTGGTACGCTCAAGCGCCAATCCATCGGTAGATATGTTTAATGTAGATAACCCGGTAAGTTTGGCAGGTTATTTAAGCCGTGAGCAGTATGGC
>JBKJPN010000018.1:0-4142 GCA_046595125.1 Ferruginibacter sp. | reverse complement strand
GAGCAGTATTGCAGCGGTACTGGTGGCGTATTTTCTTATAACGGAATGGAAAGAGATGGCAGCGGTATAACATACGGTGGTTACAGCAAAGTGATACTGGCGCATGAAGATTTTATTTTACGCATTTCGGATAAGCAGCCTTTGGAAGCGGTAGCGCCCTTACTTTGTGCAGGTATTACCACCTACTCACCACTACGTCATTGGAAGGTAGGAAAAGGAACCAGAGTAGGAATATTAGGTCTTGGTGGTTTGGGCCATATGGGTGTAAAGCTGGCGGTGGCCATGGGTGCCGAAGTAACCATGCTAAGCCATACCGCTACAAAAGAAACAGATGCTAAGCGGTTGGGTGCTCATAAATTTGTTTTAACCTCCGATGAAGAGCAGACTAAAACTGTTACTGGTTATTTCGATTTTATACTTGATACCGTTTCTGCCGAACACGATTACAATTTTTATCTGGGGTTGCTTCGTACCAACGGAACCATGGTTTGCGTTGGTGTACCTCCGGCACCTGCAACGCTCCCCGCCATGAACTTAATTTTTGGAAGAAAAAGTTTTGCTGGTTCTTTGATTGGCGGTATTCCCGAAACACAGGAAATGCTTGATTTTTGCGCCAAACACAATATTGTAAGCGATATTGAATTAATTGCCATGAAGGATATTAATGAGGCCTACGATAGAATGCTGAAAGGTGATGTGCGTTACAGGTTTGTTATTGATATGGCCACTTTGTAAAATGATTTTACTAAATATTAATGCTGCCCTTAGTGGGCAGCTTTTTTGTTTGAATTAGTTGCGTAACTTTCGGAAATGAAAAATGGTATGCTTTTAAAGAAGTTTATTCCTGTTTTTTTATGTGTGGCTGTGGTAAACGGTTGTACTGTAGGTAAATATGCAACTGCTAACAAATCCTACAAAACGCAAGTAAAAACTTTTGCGGCCGAAATAAAAAAGCAACCGCCAAATATGGATAGCACAAAAGCAGCAGATAGTTGGGTAGGCACTACCAATTTCAGCATGCGCCGGCCCAGTTTTGTTATTATACATCACACAGCACAAAACAGTTGCGAACAAACCCTCAATACCTTTACATTAACCCGCACACAGGTTAGTGCCCATTATGTTATTTGCAGAGATGGAACTGTGCAGCATATGCTGAGCGATTACCTGCGTGCCTGGCATGCAGGCAGTGGCCGCTGGGGAAACCTTACCGACATTAACTCGGCCTCCATTGGTATAGAATTAGATAATAACGGTTTTGAACCGTTCAGTGAAGCGCAAATAAATAACCTGCTGATTGTTTTAAAAGCATTAAAAAAGAGTTACAATATTCCCACCGCTAATTTTATTGGCCATGCCGATATTGCCCCAACCCGGAAAGTTGATCCCAGCAGGTTTTTTCCCTGGCAGCAACTGGCGCAAAACGGTTTTGGATACTGGTACGATACAACCAATGTTAAACCACCGGCGGATTTTAATGCCCTGCAGGGCCTGCGTATAATTGGATACGATACCAAAGATTCCATTGCTGCCATCAAAGCATTTAAAATACATTTTGTGCAGCAGGATAGCGTGGCCGTAATAAACGAGGCTGATAAAAAAATCATTTACGATCTGTATAAAAAATATTAATTGCCATTATGTGCATTTTGATAAGCTAACAAATGCTTAGTGTGCTAGAATGCAATGCAGCCAGAATTGACTGGGCCTTTTTATACCTTTAGTACTTCAAAAGTATCAATATGCATAAAAGAAATTATTTAGCCCTTGTTGTCATCCTGGTCTCCTATAATATAATGGCCCAACATACAGTAACCTTGCCAAATGGCTGGTCACTTTCACCCGCAGGTAGAAGTTTGCCACTGGGAGACCTGCCTTTGAATATTGCAGTAAGTAATTCAAAAAAACTAATCGCAGTTACCAATAACGGGCAAAGCAAACAAAGTCTGCAGCTCGTCAATTCAAAAACAGAAAAAATTTTAGATAATATTGAGATTGCCCGAAGCTGGCTGGGTCTGAAATTTAGCAGTGATGAAAAATACTTATTCGCTGGTGGAGGCAATAACAACTTGATATTACAATATGCCATCGTTAACAATAAACTTCAGTTGAAAGACAGCATATCGTTGGGAAAAAAATGGCCAAACAAAATTTCTCCTGCCGGAATTGATATTGATGATAATAAACATTGGCTGTATGTGGTAACTAAAGATGATAATTCACTATATATCATCGATCTGCGTACAAAAAAAATTCTGCAACAGGTTAAACTGGATGGAGAGGCCTATACCTGTTTGTTATCTGCTGATAAGAAAGAACTTTTTATCAGTTGCTGGGGTTGTGATAAAGTAATCGTTTTTAATACGGATGAGAGAAAGATTGATGCTCAGATTCCGGTTGGCGACAATCCAAATGACATTTGTATTACTAAAGATGGAAAGTTTTTGTTTGTTGCAAATGCTAATGACAATGCTGTTTCTGTTATCAATATAAAAGATAGAAAAGTTGTTGAAACACTTACTGCATCATTATATCCCGATGCTCCTCCAGGCAGTACCAGCAACGGATTGGCCTTAAGCGAAGATGATAAAACTTTGTTCATTGCGAATGCCGATAATAATTGTTTGGCTGTTTTTGATGTAAGAAATCCGGGTTTTAGTTTGTCAAAAGGATTTATACCGGTTGGCTGGTATCCAACCTGCGTAAAAGTAATTAATAAAAAAATATGGGTAACCAATGGAAAAGGGTTTAGTTCTTTTGCAAATCCTGATGGACCAAACCCGGCCAGAAGAAAACAAAAAGTAGATTATCAGGGAGGTAATAAAGAAAAAGAAGTACAATATATTGGCGGATTGTTTAAGGGATCCATGAGTATTATTGATATGCCAACAGAAAAACAATTGAATCTTTATTCGCAACAAGTTTATAAAAATACACCCTACACAAAGGAGAAAGAGTTGCAAAGTGCTATTGAAAAAGGTAATCCGATTCCTGGTAAAATTGGCGATCCATCTCCCATAAAATATGTATTTTATATTGTCAAAGAGAACCGAACGTACGACCAAGTGCTGGGTGATATAAGTGAAGGTAATGGTGATACCAGCCTTGTTTTGTTTGGCGAAAACATAACCCCTAATCAACATAAACTGGCCAAGGAATTTGTGCTGCTGGATAATTTTTATGTAGATGGTGAAGTAAGTGCTGATGGCCATAACTGGAGCCTGGGAGCCTATGCAACCGATTACCTTGAAAAAAACTGGGTAACCAGTTATGGCGGCCGTGGCGGGAGTTATGATGCAGAAGGAAACAGGAAGATTGCAAATAATAAAGGTGATTTTCTCTGGGGAGCGGCCAAACGTGCTGGTGTGAGTTACCGAACTTACGGCGAGTTTGTAAATGACAACAAACCCAATATACCGTTATTGGAAAATCATTTTTGTACTTACTATTCTGGTTGGGATGAAAGTGTGAGAGATACAACAAGGGTGGGCCAGTGGAAAAGAGATTTTGATTCCCTGCTTGCCATCAATGCAGTTCCTCAATTAAATACGTTACGGCTCATTAATGATCATACGCAAGGAATGAGTATCAACAAACCAACACCCTTTGCTCATGTGGCAGATAATGACTTGGCTGTTGGCATGTTCCTAGAATATTTAAGTAACAGTCCTATCTGGAAAGAGTCTGTTGTTTTTATTTTAGAAGATGATGCACAGAATGGTCCTGATCATGTAGATGCACATCGCAGCCCTGCATACATTGCCGGTCCGTTTGTAAGAAGAAATTTTGTGGATCATACTTCATATACAACTAGTGGTATGTTACGTACTATTGAATTGATACTGGGATTACTACCCATGAGTCAATATGACGCTGCGGCCACGCCACTTTGGAGATGTTTCACTTCAACACCTGATTATGCTGCCTTTAAATCACGCCCATCCAATGTTAATTTAACCGACAAAAACCTGGTTTGGAATGAATTGGCTGAACGTTCAGCTAATTTCGATTTCACTAAAGAAGACCGAGCACCTGACCTGGAGTTTAATGAAGTAATCTGGAAAGGTATCAAAGGAATGAATGCTGTAATGCCTGCACCAAAAAGGGCAGCATTTGTAAAAGTTTCATCAAAAGATGATGAT
>JBKJPN010000003.1:0-5458 GCA_046595125.1 Ferruginibacter sp. | reverse complement strand
GGATACGGTTATAGTAAGTGCAATATATGATACCAGGCATGTTTCTACCATGATGGGAGCTGTAAGCACTAGTGGAATAAAAATTGAAGAACAGCCTGAAATAATTACCCCAGCCCTTAAGAATATCGATGCTTTTACGATTTACCCAAACCCTGTACAACGCGGCAATGCCATCAACCTAAATTTAAATTTTAAGCAAACAGGTCTGCATCAAATTCAAATTGCAGATGCAAATGGCCGCACTGTTTTTTACAAACATATTAATGCAGTTGGTAAAAATCAACTGGAACAAATAATCTGCGACAGCAAATGGGCCGCAGGTATTTATTTTGTAAGCCTGTTTGATGATAAAAATAAATTAGTAAATAAAAGCAGTTTCATAATACAGTGATGGTTGTTTACACCGGTCGTGCTTGTTTCCTGAAGATGATAATTAAACAAAGGAGCAACCGACCGGTTTTTTGGTGTCAGGCCACTACTTAGAGTTTTATATTTTCAGAAAATTACATTTTTAATGGCTATTAAATTCTAAAGATATTGGCAGTGGCCAGACAGCTATAAAAAACGAAAAATTATTTAAACGCCGGATGAAACTGATGCAGTGTATTTCTCAAAAACTCCCTGTCTAAATGTGTGTATATCTCTGTGGTGGTAATACTTTCATGCCCCAGCATTTCCTGTACAGCCCGCAAGTCGGCGCCGCCTTCAACTAAATGAGTGGCAAATGAATGCCGGAAGGTATGTGGCGAAATACTTTTTTCGATACTTGCTTTTTTAGCCAAATCTTTCAGCAAAATAAATATCATTACCCGGCTAAGTTTGCTGCCACGGCGGTTTAAAAATAAGAAGTCTTCTTGTCCGGGTTTTATTGTTGTATGTACTCTTATCTGGTTTCGGTAAATGTTAATGTATTTGATGGCTTCACTGCCAATGGGTACCAGTCTTTCTTTATCACCCTTGCCAATCACCCGTACAAATCCAATATCTAAAAACAAACAACTCAGCCGCAGGTTTACCAGTTCGGTAACGCGTAATCCGCAACTGTATAGGGTTTCAAGTATTGCTTTATTGCGACCACCTTCTGGTCTGCTCAGGTCAATTTGTGCAATGATGCTTTCAATCTCTTCAAAACTAAGGGTATCGGGCAGGCTTCTTTTTTGTTTGGGAGTTTCCAGTAAAGCAGTGGGGTTGGTGGTTGTAATCTGTTCCATCAAGCAGTACAAATAAAAACTTCGTAAACCCGATATTATCCTCGATTGCGAAGCAACCGTCATCCCTAGTTCGCTAACCCATTGCACAAATTTTTCAAGGTCTTTCAGTTCCAATTCGCCGGGTGCTAATTTATTATTAGTAGCCAGCAGGAAATCGGTCAGCTTGTCAATATCACGCAGATAGGCTTCGACCGAGTTATCGGCAAGGGATTTTTCCAATTGAAGCCAGGCTTTGAATCCTTTTTTATAGGGTTCCCACATCAGGGAAGTTGTTTAAATGTCAAGAATCTTGTTCGCTGTTATTTATAACCTATTTTCGCAACCTGAAATTCGTTAATAGTTATCAATAAACAATATGCAGGCAGTTAATCTTCGTTCGTTCAAACAAAAAGTACGGTATCACAAGAAAGGATTAAAAAGTTTTCTTACCAAAATATTAAAAGAGCAGCCACGTGGGTTGGATAAAATTGCTGCAGCAACGGAGAAAGAAGTATGGAAAGAAGTAGATTGTTTAAGTTGCGCTAATTGCTGCAAAACGATGACTCCTACTTTTACCAAGACAGATATCAAACGTATTTCAAAACACTTCAACCAAACGCCCGAAGATTTTACCACGCAATATTTGCGTAAAGATAAGCTAGGGGATATGATGAATAAAGTTGAGCCCTGCCAGTTTTTAAATATGAAGGATAACAAATGTTCTATCTACGAAATACGCCCCATAGACTGTTCAGGCTTTCCGCATTTATCTAAAAAGCGTATGGTTGATTACATACATGTACACAAGCAGAATATAGAATACTGTCCAGCTACGTACAAGCTTGTAGAAAAGATGAGGGAGTCAATGGGTAATTGATTATCCATTATAAATAAACATCTTCAATTAGAAAATACTCCGTTGGTTCTCCTTCTAAAATGGTAATGGCAAGAATGTTGAATTGAATTCTTTTCCATTTCGGATGGTGATACAAATATTCTTCTGCCGCATTAATAAGATTTTGAATTTTCTTATTACTTACTGCTTCTTCGGGATGGCCGTATTTTTTAGTGCGGCGGGTTTTTACTTCCATAAAATGCAGGATGCCGTCTTTTTCAGCAATAATATCAACCTCCCAATGCGAATGCCGCCAGTTTTGATGCATGATATGATACCCTTTAGAAGAAAGGTACTCAGCAGCCATAGCTTCGCCTGTATTGCCTGTGTGGTTGTGCTGTGCCATGTTTCAAAGATATGCAATACCCTAATTAACAGCATGAGGACAATTGCCCGTATAAAAACCCCGCCGAAAAACTATAATTACTTATTTTTGCATCAAAGAACTATACGATGAACAAACAAAATACTTCTACATTAATTATTGCAGCTTTACTAATTATAGTGGCAGCCTTATCAAGGGTGTTTATGTATCCCAATAATTTTAGTCCCATGATTGGTATGGCAATTTTTGCCGGCGCTGTTATAAAAGACCGCCGTTTTGCATTTGCATTGCCTTTACTGGCTATGTTTTTAAGCGATGTGTTGTTTGAAGTATTTAACATTGCACCGGGCTTTTGGGGCTGGGGTCAATTAGTTGGCTATGGTATTCTGGCACTCATAACTGTAATTGCTTTTACTATGAAAAAGCCAAAAGTTGCTACCGTTGCTGGTTATTCAATCGGTTCTTCTTTGTTGTTTTTCTGGCTGAGCAATTCAGCTTTCTTTGTTTTTGATAATCCAGTTTATCATTTATATCCTGCAACCATTGGTGGTTATTTTGCTAGCCTTGTAGCCGGAATTCCATTCTTAAAAACCGGCATGATTGCAGACTTGGTTTACAGCGGCGTTTTATTTGGAACTTTTTATCTAATACAGAATTATGCTTTTGGCAAGGAGAAAGCTACAGCATAAACTTTAGCATATTTTTTGAGAAACACCTGCCACTAGCGGGTGTTTTTTTTATATGTATATCGAAAGGTAAATCTCAAATGTTTAAGCTATCATTCTAAGCTTGTTGAAGACGGGTTGAAAAAGAAATAGCTACTCCTTCGACAGGCTCTGGCTGACAGTTGTTGGTTTACCAATCTTTAATAAAGAAACTTAGATTTTTTACAACGAAGCTTGCGCTTCTTCATATCCTTCATCTGCAACCAGGTTTTTGCCATCGGCAGCGCTTGTAGCTAATTCATCGCAGCGGTTATTATAGGGATTATCAGCATGGCCCTTTACCCATTTCAATTTTACGTTCATGTTTTTAGCCAGGTGGTAATATTTTGTCCACAGATCGGGGTTTTTTTTGCCGCCTTTAAAATTGGTTTTCATCCAGGTTTTTAGCCAGCCTTCCTCAATAGCACGAACCACATACTGACTATCCGAATAAACAATTACCGGCATGTTTTTTTTCGTAATGGCTTCCAAGCCCGTAATAACGGCCAGCAATTCCATACGGTTATTGGTAGTGTGCCTAAACCCTTTTGAAATTTCTTTTCGGTGGTTATTGTACATTAAAATAACGCCAAATCCGCCAGGGCCTGGGTTTCCACGAGACGAACCATCGGTATAAATGTGAATAGTGCTCAATTGCTTTGGATGTTTTAACTGCTAAGTTAAGATTAGACAGCAGAAGAAAAAAAACGCAATGCGTTAGCAAAAAATGAATGAAATGGAAAGGCAACTATTTCAAAGTCTCATCCAACCATTTATAAAATTCATGTTGCCAAACCAATGCATCTTGTGCGGTAAGTACCCAGTGATTTTGATCGGGTAGCAATATGAATTTACTTTTTATCCCCCGTAGCTGTGCCGCCTGAAAAGCCTGCTGGCCCTGCTCTATTGGCACTCGATAATCTTTACCGCCTTGAAAAATAAGTATGGGTGTGTTCCATTTTTCAACAAAGTTGCTCGGCGAGTATTGGGTGTAAGATTTTTGTGCAGCCAGATTTTTTTTATCCCAGTATGCACCGCCATAATCCCAGTTGACAAACCACATTTCTTCAGTGGTACCATACATGCTTTTAAAATCAAAAATCCCATCATGGCTAATAAAAGTTTTAAAACGATTATTATGCATACCTGCCAGCATAAAAACGGAGTAGCCGCCATAACTGGCACCGATACAACCCAGTCTATTTTTATCAACATATTTTTCTTTGCTGATTGCATCAATAGCACTCAGGTAATCTTTCATGGCCTGGCCACCGTGTTCCTTACTGATGTCTTCGTTCCATTTGGTGCCAAAACCCGGCATGCCACGCCTGGAGGGTGCTACAACGATGTATCCATTAGCAGCCATCAACTGAAAATTCCAGCGGGTGCTATAAAATTGTGTTAGCGGCGATTGCGGCCCGCCCTGGCAATATAACAGAGTTGGGTATTTTTTTGCTGGGTCAAAACCGGGCGGATAAATTACCCATACCAGCATATTTTTTCCATCGGTTGTTTTTACAAATCGTCTCTCAGTTTTACTTATATTTATTGATGCAAAGGTTTCATCATTTACATGCGTAATCTGTGCCATATTGCCCGATGGAATATCAACCGAATAAATTTCTGCTGCATGATTCATATCTGTTCTCGACACAATCAATTTGTTGCCCGATTGTCCAATAATTCCTGTCACATCAAAATCGCCTTTGGTAATTTGTCCAACCCTTGGTAGCATGTTGGTATTGCCAGGATAGCTTACTTCAAACAGTTGTAGCGTACCATTTACTGGCGCAATAAAATAAATGGAATTTCCATCATCAGCCCACCTGAAACTTTCTGCATGTATATCATCTCTTAATTTGGTCAGGTTCATTTTGGTAACACCGTTGCTTACCATAATGTCCTGCTTATCCGATTCAAAACCATCTCTCCGCATACTCAACCAGGCCAGTGCCCCTTTACTGCTAAAGGAGGGATTTATGTCATAGCCTATCATGCCTTCGGTAAGGTTTGTCGTCTTTTTTGTTTCGATATTATATGAATACAAATCGGTGTTGGTACTAACGGCATAATCTTTTCCGTATTTCTTTTTTGTACAATAAATTACTTCCTTTCCGTTAGGGTTCCAAACATAATCTTCATCGCCACCAAAAGGTTTTTGCGGACAATCATATGGCTCTCCCGGCATTAAGTCTATTGTTTCGCCAGCAACTCCGTTAATTAATGGTGTTAACATTACGTGGTCAAAATTTCCATCTTCATAAGTATCCCAATGCCGGTAATTTAGGTTATCAAAAATGTATACATTTGATTTTTGCAGATCGGGATATAAATCTTTTCCGGT
>JBKJPN010000210.1:0-3490 GCA_046595125.1 Ferruginibacter sp. | reverse complement strand
GTTTTCTTATCAAATACTTTACCCTTAACCCATAAGGTTTTTAAAGGTCTGATATCTTCTCTTAATTGAAATGAATAAATATCTAATCCACCTCTGCTGTCGGCTGTTTCACTGGCGTAGTAAGCGGTTTTTCCATCGGCGGCAACTACCAGCGAACCCTGGTCATCAATTGTGTTGATTGGATAGCCCAGGTTTTGCGCCTGCAGCCAGCTGCTATCGTTTATTTTTTTGCTGAAGAATAAATCTGTTGAACCATAGCCCGGATGTCCATTGCTGTTAAAGTAAAGTGTTTCATTATCGGCGTGCATAAAAGGACAGCTTTCATCACCGCTGGTATTAACAGCTTCGCCTAAGTTTTCGGGGCGGCTCCACTTACCCGTTGGCAGGTGGTGCGTTACCCAAATATCTCTACCGCCAAAGCCTCCAGCCATACTGCTGGCGAAATACAGGTCCCTTTTATCGGGTGATAAGGATGGAGAAGACTCCCAAAAATCGGTATTAACCATGGGGCCTAAATTTTGTGCTTCACTCCATCCATTATTTGTTTTTATTGAAAAATACAAATCGCAACTGCCTTGTCCTTCTGGGTAGTTGCAGCCAGTAAAAATGAGCAATTGCCCATCCTGCGAAATATTTTGCGCACCTTCATTCAGGTTGGTATTTACTTTGCCAGCAATTGGTTTTGCGTTACTCCATTTGCCATCAATCAAATCACTTTCATAAAAATCTTCGTCACTCGCAACCCGGCGGGTAAAAATCATTTTTCGCCCATCAATGGTAAACGAGGGGAAATATTCTAGGTCTTTTGTATTGATGCTGTCGCCTAAATTTATTGGTGCAAAAACATAATCTTTTGAAGGATGTTTTTTTTCATATTCAACCGCAAAACTGTAAGTCGATTTTCGATAATTACCTGCTTTTATACTTTGCTTATTTAAATTGGGAGTTGCTAAAAATTCATTTACAACATCAAGCGCCTGTTGAAATTTGCCAACACCCGCTAATGAAATAGAGTAGGGTAACAAATAGGTTTTTGAATACACCGAATCCATTTGCAATCCTTTTTCAAAATCGGCAACAGAGGCTGTGTAATTTTTTAATTCGGCATAAATACCAGCACGTGACAAATAAACATCAACAAATTTAGGATCCAATACCAGCGCTTCGCTTAAATGCTTCAACGCAGCTGTATAATTTGCAGACATGGCCTCTTCATAAGCCTGCCCATAAATTTCACCAGCTTTTTTATTTATTTTATCGGGGTCGTACCATTGAGCTGATGCAATTAAAAAAGAACAATTTAAAATTAATAATGAGAAGGTCAGCTTATGAATAAAAGATAAGTTCAATTGCATGTAATAAATTTCGTTAAGTGAAGGTAAAACGAAAAGAATGCCGATTTATTCTTTGGGCTCAATTATAACATTTTCTTTTATGGCACATTAATGTACTTATGCAGTTGCAGCGATAATTCCCATTGCGGATGTTGTTTAATATATTCAACAATCAGCGGCGTAATTTCGGCTGTTTTATCCCACTCGGGCTGTAAATATAATTTGCAGGATGGAGATACCAAGGCAGCATGTTTTTCGGCCCATTCAAAATCAGATTTATTGAATACTACTACTTTTAATTCGTTGGCCTGCGGACATATTTCTGGCAGTGGTGCTTTAAATTTTTTCGGCGAAAAACAAATCCAATCCCAACTGCCGCTTAACGGGTGAGCACCCGACGTTTCGATATTGGTTTCAAAACCTTTTGTTTGTAGTGCCGCGGTTAATTCATCTAAATTATGCATCAGCGGTTCGCCACCGGTAATTACAACGAGTTTTGCCGGTGTTTTTTCAACGTCTGATATTAAATCATTGATATTAAATTTTGGATGCTTTGTCGCATCCCAACTGTCTTTAACATCGCACCATACACAGCCAACGTCGCAACCACCCAGCCGTATAAAATAAGCGGCTCTGCCCTGGTGATAGCCCTCTCCCTGAAGGGTATAAAAATGTTCCATTACCGGAAGTAAAACTGTATCTATATTTTTTGTTTGAATCATGTTGTTTGAATAATGATGATACCCCATTAGGCTATTTTGTTTTCATCTCGGCAGCTGTAAAAGTGTTCATTAGCAAAGCTGCAATCGTCATTAATCCTACGCCGCCCGGTACAGGCGTTATGTAACTACACTTTGGCGCTACATTCAAAAAATCAACATCACCTTTTAATGCAAAGCCCGATTTTTTTGCTGCATCAGCAACACGTGTGATACCCACATCAATCACTACAGCGCCTTCTTTAATCATATCGGCTTTTAAAAATTCAGCAATGCCTAATGCGGCTACGATAATATCTGCCTGCAAACAAATTTCTTTTAAATTTTTAGTGCGGCTATGACAAACAGTTACTGTGCAGTTTCCCGGATAAGTATTGCGGCTGAGTAGGATGCTGATAGGGCGACCAACAATATTGCTGCGGCCAATAATTACAGCATGTTTACCACTGGTTTCAATTTTATAATGTTCCAGCATCAACAAAATGCCATAGGGTGTTGCCGGAATAAACGTAGGCAAGCCCTGCACCATTTTACCAACACTTACTGGATGAAATCCATCCACATCTTTAGCAGGATTAATGACGCTGATTATTTTTTCTTCATCAATTTGTTTAGGTAAAGGCAGCTGTACTAAAATTCCATCTACGGCGTTATCGGCATTTAGTTTTTCAATGGCAGCAATTAGTTCGGCTTCGGATATGCAGTCGTCGAAACGAATCAAACTGCTTTTAAAGCCCACTTCTTCGCAGTTTTTTACCTTACTGGCCACATAGGTTTCACTGGCGCCATCGCTGCCAACTAAAATGGCAGCCAGGTGTGGAGCCCTGTTGCCATTGGCTTTAAAGGCAATGGTCCGGGCTTTTATATCATCTTTAACCGATTGCGAAACTATTTTTCCATCTAAAATTTCCATGCTGCAAAACTAACTAACTATTGGGTGAATTTAGACCGGCAAATGATGATTTTTAATAAAGTATTGTTTATCTTGGTATTTGGATATTTTAAATTCAATGAGATGAAGACATTCATTTTATTCATATTTGCCGTTTGCTTTAAAATTAATCTTTCAATTGGGCAGTCGCTCAGATATACGCTTGCACAGCCTTACATTAGTTTATCGGCCTATAGTCAGCAGCAAAACGACCCCTTGTCTTTTACCGGTAACCAGGCCGCATTGGCATCTGTAAAAAATGCTGGCCTGGGTGTTTTTGGCGAAAGAAGATTTATGCTTAGCGAAACATCCGTTTACACGTTGGCCGGTTCGGTGCCTACCAAACTCGGAAATTTTGGCCTAATGGCTAACTATGCAGGCTTTAAAAATTTTAACGAAAACAAAATTGGATTGGCTTATGCCCTTAAGCTCGGTAAGTTTTTAGATGTGGGTGTTCAATTTAATTATTACAGTTACCGAATTCCATCTTATGGAAATGCATCAGC
>JBKJPN010000127.1:0-12267 GCA_046595125.1 Ferruginibacter sp. | reverse complement strand
CGTTAAAATGGTAGTCGTAGCTCAGTTGGTTAGAGCATCAGATTGTGATTCTGAGGGTCGGGGGTTCGAGCCCCCTCGATTACCCAAAATGCCCTTCGGTTATCCGAAGGGCATTTTATTTAGGTTTCTACCGTTCATCCTTGTCAATTTCCATAAATCTGGTTTAACAAAACATTATTCCATTTTGTACGTTTACTAACAACGAAAACAATCGTTTTTCCATTATTTTTACAGCATGCAAAAAATTGCACAATTCATTATGAGTAAAAAATTTATTCCGGTAATACTGGTGCTTACCGCTGCCAGCTTTTTTATTGCTTTTCAAACACAGGGACGATCAGATAGAGATAATCCAAAATCGAGGTATACCAGAATTTTAAGAAATGTTGGTATGTTGCTCGAACAGGGACATTACAGTCCTAAGCCAATCGATGATAATTTCAGCAAACTGGTTTTGAAAAAATTTATTACCGACCTTGATGGTGATAAGAATATCTTCCTTGCTAGTGATTTGGAGGATTTTAAAAAATTCGACAGCAAAATTGACGATGAAATTCATGGTGCAGAACTGAAATCATTTTATGCCATTAACGATGTTTATTTAAAGCGCCTTAAAGAAACGGCTTCCTTAACCGAGGAGATACTGGTAAAACCTTTTGATTTTAGTAAAGACGAGTCGGTAATGCTCGACAGGGACAAACTAAACAACCCCAAGACTGAAGCCGAGCGTAAAGATATTTGGAGAAAAAGGCTGAAATACAGTGTGTTGGGCCGTTATGTTGATTTACTTAGCGATCGGGAGAAAAATAAAGACAGTGCCAATTTTGTTTATAAAGCCGACTCTACATTGGAAAGAGAATCCCGTGATGCCATCAGAAAACAAATTGGCCGTTTTTTTTCGACCAAACAAACTAGAGAAGACAGTGACGAAAATTTCAGCACTTTTGTAAATGCCATTACCGGCACCATGGATCCACACACCAATTATATGGCACCTGTTGATAAGCGCTCGTTTGATGAAGGTATGCGTGGAAGCTTTTTTGGTATTGGCGCTCAGTTGAAAGAGGATGACGGGAAGATAAAAATATCATCCTTAATATCGGGCGGCCCAGCCTGGAAAGGCGGGCAGTTGAAAGCGGAAGATGAGATAATAAAAGTAGCACAGGGAGCCGAGGAGCCGGTAGATGTTACCGGTTACAGTGTAACCGATGCGGTAAAAATTATACGGGGAGCCCAAAAAGGAACCGAAGTACGTTTGACTGTAAGAAGAATGGACGGTTCTATCTTGGTTATTCCTATAATAAGAGATGAAATAAAACTGGATGATACTTTTGCAAAGAGTGCTGTTATTAATGACGGTGATCATAAAATAGGTTATATATATTTACCCGAGTTTTATGTTGATTTTGCCGATCCAAATGGAGCAAAATGTTCGGACGATGTGGCCAATGAAATTAAAAAACTAAAGGCCGAAAATGTGGAAGGTATCATCATGGATTTGCGTGGTAATGGCGGAGGATCTTTGCCTGAAGTTGTAAAAATGGTAGGCTTGTTTATTGAAGATGGACCGGTTTGCGTTGTTAAAGGCCGTGGCGAGGATAAGCCTTATCAGTGGAAGGATAAAGACAAATCGGTTTTATACAGTGGACCGTTAACTGTAATGGTTGATGAATTTAGTGCCAGTGCTTCTGAAATATTTGCAGCAGCTATTCAAGATTATAAGCGTGGATTAATTCTTGGAAGTTCTTCAACCTTTGGAAAAGGAACAGTGCAGCGCAGTATTCCGTTGAATCCTGAAAGTGAGGGTGGCTTATTTTCGAGCAAAAATGCCGAAGACCTTGGCTCTGTAAAACTTACGTTACAAAAATTTTATCGCATTAATGGTGGAGCTACACAATTAAAAGGTGTAACACCCGATATCGTAATTCCTGATAGGATGGAGTATTTGAAATTCAGAGAAAAAGATAATACTGCAGCGTTACCTTGGGATGAAATTGCCAAAGCAGAATACAAGCCATGGACAAGTACGGTTAGCTATGATGCAACAGTTAAATACAGTTACGAGCAAATCGCCAAGAATGAAAAGTTTAATAAAATTAAAGAAAGCATCAACTGGTTGGAAAAATACAACAGCGCAGCGTATTCTTTAAACCTGACTAAATACAAGGCGGAACAAAAAGATTTTAAAGACAAAATAAATGAGTTGAACGAAGTTGATAAGATGAAAAAGGATTTGAGTGTAGCCAATAATAATGTTGACTTGGAAACAATTAAATCTACCAAAGATAAAACTGATAAAAATACACAGTGGCTGAAAAGAGTTAGTGGCGATATTTATATTGATCAAACTGTAAAAGTGATGAACAATATGATTAATCAAACTACAACAGCTAAGAGTAATTAATTAGCAAAGTAGAATGACATGAAAAAATCCGTCGGACAATTTGTTCGACGGATTTTTTTTGCTTACTCAAAACTGTTAAAAATATCTTTCCTCAATAATATTTTTATGGTGATAAAAATGCCCCAGCGTAATAAACCCAATACTGTTAACAGTTGCAGGGTTGTTGTTTGATGTGCCGGAGGTTTCAAGCATCTCATCAGTAAAACTTTTAAACAGTAACTCAGTTGAAGTACGAACGGCGATGAACTCGTCTACCAAATCCTGCCAGTTGCGGGCATTGGCATTTGAATTGGCTGCATAATCATTCTCCTCAAAGCCTGGTAACGAAACAGTTTCCTTACGGGAAAAGCACAGGGCTCGGTAGTTAAAAATTCGTTCGGTATCTATTATATGCTGCAGTAATTCCTTTAAAGTCCATTTACCAGTATCGTAGGCATAGTTAGATTTTTCTTCGCTGATAACGGATAGCAATTGTTGTATCGCCGGCAACTGATTTGTAAACGCAGTTATTAGGTCGTCCTCTGGTACTAATGCTACATATTTTTGAAAATAGGCCGGATAACTAGTTAGCGATGGCTTTGGCATATTGATAAATTTTAAGTGAAAGTGAAATTACTGAAAAAGCCTTTCATTCGAATAACTCTCCGGATGAAAGACTTTTTTTAACTTTACTTACTTTATATACTAATTACCTTCCTAACCTCTTTTACCTTTAGTCATCTTTGGTTTTGGTAAGGTCTCTTTACTTTCGCCAGTAAGGGTTGATGCAAGTTTTACCGCTTCGTAAGCATTTACAATGCCACCCGTTTTTGAAATTTCATTTAAGTCAACTTTATCGTCGCTACCGGGCTTGGTAACTTTTACACCTGGGTTTACAGCCGATTTTTCAATAACGTATTTAAGTTGTTTTGCTGTAAGGGTAGGGAAGTACTCCAGCGTTAAAGCCGCAATACCCGCCACCAATGGGCAAGCCATGCTGGTACCACTTAAATTGCCATAGTTTTTGCCGCCCGGCAATGTTGAGTAAATTTTTACACCCGGTGCAAAAACATCCACTTCTTTCTTCCCATAATTACTGAAAGAAGCTGTGTACGATCCCGACTTGGGTTCGGCACTGGCACCAACTGTAATAATATTATTTGCACGGCCACCGGCAACATAATTTGGGTTCGGAAAATTATCTGCCACGTCAACATCTTTGGAATCGTTGCCTGCAGCGTGAACCAATAAAACGTTTTTTGTTTCAGCGTAAGCAAAAGCTTCGTCAACCCATTTCTTTTGTGGCGAGTAGCTTTTACCAAAACTCATGCTGATAACTTTTGCGCCATTGTCAACAGCATAGCGAATAGCTAAGGCTATGTCTTTATCATGTTCATCACCATCAGGCACCACACGTAGGCTCATAATACGCACATTGTCGGCAATGCCATCCATTCCCTTACCGTTGTTACGGGCAGCGCCTATAATACCGGCGCAATGCGTTCCATGCATCGAAAAATCGGCCATGATATCATTATTGCCATATCCAACATCATTGAAATCATTTTCATTATCGCCAACAATATTTTTTCTGTATTCAACAGGCGGCTTGTTTTTTGTAGCAGCCTTTCTTTCCTCTCCCTCCAAGTATTCAATAAATTCTGCAAGACCAGCGAGGAATTCATAATTGGTTTGGTCCATCATGTCATTGTTTTTCATAATGCTCATGAAATCCGTCTTACATCTTTTTTCTGTAAATGATTTGGTTGTGTATTTGTCCAGATCAAAACCGCTGAAAGTATCTCTGGCCATCGCTTTTCTTAAAACGCTATCGCTGCGTAACAGGTTAGCATAAATGGCTTTCATCATGGGAGCGTCAACCTCCGGGGCTTCTGTTTCTTTTGAATCGTTTCCAGTGGTTTCGGCCTTCGCCTTAACAAACATCTCATATTCATACAGCTCATCTTTAGATAATTTAGTTTTATCAACTACTTTATTATCCCATTTGCTTTTTAGGCCGTAGTAGACCCTGCTACGTTCATCACTGTCTGTTTTTACATTGCGGCCATCTTTGCCACCCAAAAAATTCCAGCCATGTACATCATCAATATACCCGTTGTTATCGTCATCAATTCCATTTCCAGGTATTTCGCCTTCGTTTGTCCAAAGTACTGGCTTTAAGTCTTCATGAAGGGTATCAATCCCGGTATCAATTACAGCCACAATAACAGTAGTGCTCTTTATATTTTTGCTTTTTAAAAACTGATATGCTTTGTCAACACTAACTCCTGAATAGCCATCAGTCTCTTTGTCCATCATATGCCAGCTGTTGGGCACTACACTCGTTTGTGCTAAAGCCGAAAAACTTAATCCTATAAGGGCAAGAAAAATTTTAGAAATCTTAATCATATTGAATTTTTTATTTCAGTAAAAATAAATGGTATGGCTTAATTAGCCATACCATTCACATTTATTTGCAAAAATTTACAAATTGAATTTAATACCTTGTGCTAATGGTAGTTTATCAGTGTAATTAATCGTGTTAGTTTGCCTGCGCATGTACACTTTCCAGGCATCGCTGCCGCTCTCACGGCCACCGCCCGTTTCTTTTTCGCCGCCAAAAGCCCCGCCTATCTCAGCTCCAGAGGTTCCAATATTTACATTGGCAATGCCGCAGTCGCTTCCTCCATGCGCTAAAAACTGCTCGGCCTGACGCATATTATTCGTCATTATAGCCGATGATAATCCCTGCGGAACACCATTTTGCAAGGCAATGGCTTCATCAAGGGTTTTGTATTTCATGATGTATAAAATTGGCGCAAAGGTTTCATGTTGCACAATGGCAAAACTGTTTTTTGCTTCGGCAATACAAGGTTTTACATAACAACCGCTTTCAAAACCCTTGCCTTTTAAAACGCCGCCTTCTACTACAAACTTTCCACCTTCTTCCTTGCATTTTTCAATGGCATCTAGGTACATTTTTACCGCATCTTTATCAATAACAGGTCCCACATGATTTTTTTCATTGAGTGGATTCCCAATTTTTATCTGCCCATAAGCGGCTACCAGTTTATCTTTAAACTTGTTGTATATTTTTTCATGAATGATTAACCTGCGGGTTGATGTGCATCGCTGTCCCGCTGTTCCTACGGCGCCAAAAGCTGCACCGATCAACGCCATTTCTAAATCAGCATTTTCGGTGATGATGATGGCATTGTTTCCACCAAGCTCAAGCAAGCTTCTTCCTAAACGCTGACCAACAGCCGCACTAACAGCTTTACCCATTCTGGTGCTACCCGTTGCTGATAGTAATGGCATTCTGGCATCGTTGCTCATCCATTCGCCAACATTTCTGCCGCCAACAATGATGTTGGAAACGCCTTCAGGTACATTGTTCTTTTTGAAAACTGGTTGTATAATGTTTTGACAAGCAATGGCACAAAGCGGTGTTTTTTCACTCGGCTTCCAAACACATACATCGCCACAAACCCAAGCCAATGCTGCATTCCAGCTCCATACGGCCACGGGGAAATTAAAGGCTGATATTACACCAACAATTCCCAACGGGTGATATTGTTCGTACATGCGATGCCCTGGTCTTTCGCTGTGCATGGTTAATCCGTGCAACTGGCGTGAAAGCCCCACTGCAAAATCACAGATGTCAATCATCTCCTGTACTTCGCCCAATCCTTCCTGCAGGCTCTTGCCCATTTCAAAACTTACCAACTCACCAAGCGCTTGTTTGTTTTTTCTTAATTCTTCGCCCACCTGTCTTACAACTTCGCCACGTTTTGGCGCAGGCCAGGTACGCCATTCTGCAAAAGCTGAATTAGCTTTTTCCATCACTATATCGTAAGTCTTTGCATCTGCGGCAGCTACCGAAGCAATCAGTTTTCCATCAACAGGAGAATAGGAATCAATTTTTTCGCCTTTACTTTTAATCCACGTTGATCCGGTAGATACCCCGTTGTTATTTGCCTGTATCTTAAATGTCTTTAAAAAATCCATATACATTAATCGTTTTAATTTGTAAATGAGGGCTGCAAGTTACGAAGAAGCATTTTTATGGAATAATTCTGGGGGATGTTCCTAAAAAGTATTCCACAAAGGCACTAAGTTCACAAAGAAATACATAATGGTACTTTGTGTGCTTTGCGACTTTGTGGGAACTAAAATTTTAATTAATACTGTTCATTTTCGTTGGGAAAATCTTGACTTTTTACATCGGAGATGTATTGCTTTACAGCGCCGTCAATCTGTTCGTACATATTAAGATACTGTCTTAAAAAACGTGGTTTAAACTCAACATTGATACCCAGCATATCATGCATTACCAAAACCTGTCCGTCGCAATTGGAGCCAGCGCCAATCCCAATAGTGGGTATGCTCAGGCTTTCGCTTACTTCTTTTGCCAATGACGCTGGTATTTTTTCTAGTACAATAGCAAATGCTCCGGCTTCCTGTAACAGCAGCGCATCTTTTTTAAGTTTGGCAGCTTCATCAGTTTCTTTGGCTCGTACAGTGTAGGTACCGAATTTGTATATACTTTGCGGGGTTAAACCCAAATGCCCCATTACAGGTATACCGGCACCAACGATTTTTCTAACAGAATCAATTGCTTCTTCGTCACCACCTTCCAGTTTTACCGAATGGCCTCCAGTTTCTTTCATGATTTTTATGGCCGATGCCAATGCAATCTGCGGATTGGATTGGTAAGAACCAAAAGGCATATCTACCACAACCAGGCAACGGCTAATACCACGTACAACACTCTGAGCATGATAAATCATTTGGTCTAATGTAATAGGGAGTGTTGTTTCGTGGCCCGCCATCACATTGCTGGCGCTGTCGCCAACCAAGATGATGTCGATACCTGCCGTATCAAAAATTTTGGCAAAAGAAAAATCATAGGCGGTAATCATCGAGATTTTTTCTCCTGATGATTTCATTTTTAATAGTGTATGGGTAGTAACTTTTTTTATTTCTTTATTAACCGACATGTTTCATTTGTTTTAATGACAGATAATGCTGATGGAGTTGGCTCTGCGTTAGAATAAAACAAATCCGGGGAGCAATTCGTTTTGTAAATGTAGAAAGAAAATTATTTAAAAACGAGTTTTAATACGGGCAGTGACTGCGCATCTGCTTCCTGTGTAGCTTTGTTAGCATATAAATACAATTCTTTTATTCGGTTGAAAACGATGTTTTCGCTCTCGTTGTAATACCAATCCTGCACCATCAACGCATGGCTAAAATCTTTTGGATTGGCAGATTTCACAACTGTTTCAAACTTAATAATCGCATTTATAGAATCGTATATTGGCGATAAAACCTGTTGTTGGTAATGCAGTGTAGTATTCAATTCTGCAGGGTTAGCTTTTTTATTTGTTGCTGCATTATAGAGTTCTATTTTACCACTAAGCACATGTGGCCAGAGGGTTTGAATCAAATTGTTTCCAAACATTTCTTTCAGATTATTCTCGGCATCTGGAAACTTTAATCCTTTCGTCGTCTCTTGCAGGAAGAGAATTTTATCTCTTTTGCTTGGTTTGTAATTGTATTTTAAGTTGAATGCAGTAGTGAAATAAAATGTTTCACCTATATATTTACCGGTAGTTAGGTAAAGCGATAGGGTTGGTGTAACCATGGGCACGTAACTTTTTAAAACGCCGTTCTCTACGTATAGTATTTGGGTAATTTCAGTGTATTTGAATTCTAATGTATCTACTTCCGGGATTTTTTTATCCTGTTCAACTACATTGCCTAGGGAATCATAAATAGTATTACCATGAGGGAAATAGAAATAACTGAAAATATCTTCAAAACTTGAATATTGAATACTGTATGGTCTATTCTTTCTGCTCACTTCGGCAACCGACGCTTTGATTTCATTATTTTTCAATCTTTTTAGAAGCGAAGTATTTATGCCCGATTTACTAAAGTTAAAAGTGTCGCTGGCATCCGCTGCCCATTCAATACCTCGTTGAGTTACGAATTTATCGAACTGTACCGTTTTATAATTTTTTTGCGAAAGTGAAATCTGGCTGATAAATAAACAAGCAGCTGTCAGTACTTTATTCATGGGAGATTTAGTTGTGCAACTAAAGATATTTGAAAAACCTGTTAAAGAAAACTTATTTCAATTCATTCCATAAATGCTGAATCAACCCATCTGCCAAACCAATTTTTGGTACATACATTTCTTTAGCTCCAGCCCAGCGCATGGCATTGGTATAAATTTGCAGGGCGGGTACAATTACATCGGCCCGGTCGGGTTTTAGGTTGTACAATTTCATGCGTTCTTCTAAAGTAACACTGCTGAATTCCTTGTAAAAATCTTTCAATAAATCAAGCGAAATTGGTTTGCTATCCTTGCGCTTGCTCATGGTGAAAACCTTGTTGATATTGCCTCCACTGCCTATTGCCACTACTTCTTTTTGGCCTTTGGTAACGGTTTTAATAACCTCTTTCATTACTTCCCATGTTTTATCATGCACCTGACCCTGTAACAAACGGATAGTACCAATGTTGAACGATTCTTTAAAGATTAAGGCGCCGTTGCTGAAAAAAGAAAGTTCGGTACTACCACCGCCTACATCTACATACATATAACTGTGGTCTTTGTCCAAGGTTTCGGCAATATGGTTCTCAAAAATAAATCCAGCTTCCATGTCGCCGGTAATCACTTCTATCCTGATATCAGTTTCCAGTTTTATTTTTCTGATGATATCGTTGGCATTATCTGCTTCCCTCATCGCACTGGTAGCACAGGCTTTAATATGTTTTACTTCATAGGCATTCAGCAAATGTTTAAAAGCTTTCATCGTCTGCATCAACATGGCTGTTTTCTCTTTGGAGATAATCCCGTGTTTAAAAACATCAAATCCAAGCCGCAGCGGAACCCTGAAGAGGTTCATCTTATTAAAGATTGGATTGTCTTTTTCATCAACAATCACTTCTGTTATTAAAAGGCGGGCTGCGTTACTTCCTATGTCTATGGCTGCAAGTCTCAAATTAGATTTTAAGTTTTTTGTTTAAATCTGTGATGGTAATGAAACGAATTTACGGATTAACCATTTATGCTTCACAACGATTTGCGAAACAGGTAATTGTATGTCTCTACCTGGCTTCGAATTTTTTTGGTGTTACGGGGATTAACATATTGATTGCTGAGGTCGTTATCGAGAATACGGGCCTTAACATTATCCTTTAATTGAATCTGCAGTATATCTTTTATTTCCTGCTGAATAGGTTTTTCAAAAATGGGACAAATTACTTCAACCCGGTGGTCTATATTTCTTACCATCCAGTCGGCAGATGAGATGAACGTTTTTTCCTTTCCACCATTATGAAAAATCATGATTCGGGAATGTTCCAAATATTCGTCAACAATGCTAATGGCCTGAATGGGTTTCTTAAATTTTTTATTCTCAGCGGGAAAACAAAATATGCCTCTCACTATCATTTTTATTTCTACACCAGCTTTAGCCGCTTCGTATAATTTATCAATAAGCATTTCATCACTCAACGAATTTAGCTTGAGCGTTATGGCCGCAGGTTTTTTTGCCCTAGCTGTTTTTATTTCTCTGTTGACAAGCAGCATAAGTTGCTTGCGCATGTTTGTTGGACTAACAATTAAAGTTTTGCACGCTTTTAAAAACTGCGTCTTTGTTTTTGGCTGCTCTAAGTAATTAAATATGCGGTTAACATCGGCCATAATATTTCTGTCGGATGTTAACAGGCAAGTATCGCCATATATAGTTGCGGTTTTTTCATTCAGGTTTCCGGTGCTAACAAAACCATAGTGTGTGGTTTGGTTATTTACTCGTTTTTTAATTAGGCAGATTTTGGCATGCACTTTCATATTAGGCACGCCCAGCAGTACTTTTACGCCGGCGTCTTCCAGTTCTTCTTTCCACACCAGATTTGCCTCTTCCTCAAAGCGGGCCCGCAGCTCCAACACAACGGTTACATGTTTGCCGTTTCGTACGGCATTGGTTAATGCATTAATTACTTTAGACCGGTTGGCCAAGCGATAGCAGGTAAGTTTAATGCTTACCACTTCGGGGTCAATGGCAGCTTCTCGTAAAAGATCAATTACCGAGTTAAAAGAGTGATATGGAAAATTCAATAACACATCTTTTTTTAAAACCACTTTGGTAACGCTCGTGGTGTTTTTTAATGCCGGGTGCAGAAAAGATTTTTTACGAAGATTCTTTTGTTTGAAAACAGATTCGGGAAAACCGGTAAAATCTTTAAAATTGTGAATGCGGCCGCCGGGAATAATATTGTCTTTTTGGTGAAGTCCCATGCGCCGTACTAAGTACGTGAGCAGGGCAGGGTCGATGCCTTTATCAAATGCAAACCTTACCGGCTTGCCCGATTTACGGCTCTTTAATCCTTTTTCTATTTTTTGAATAAGCGAGGTTGATATGTCATTGTCAATATCAATCTCTGCATCACGGGTTACTTTAATTATGTGCGATGAGAAATGATCGTATCCAAAGAATGAGAAAATATTTGGCAAACAAAAACGAATAATATCTTCCAGCAAAATAATATGCTGATCGGCAGTTTTTGATGGCAGAATGATAAACCTTGGTAAACGTCTGCTGGGTACCGATATAAGTGCAAATTTTTGCGGCACCGTTTTATCTTTTTTGGAAAGCCTGCAGGCTAGGTAAATTGATTTGTCGTTCAGTACCGGAAAGTTTGGTATACTTTCTATCATCAGTGGAATAATATTACTGCGTACCTCTTCATTAAAATATTCCAACACAAAAGCTTGCTGTAGTTTGTTTATCTGCTTATCGTTAACAAGATGAATTTTTTCTTTTTTCAGTTCACGCAGTATCTCGTTCCAAATGCGGTCGAATTCTTTTTGTTGTTCAAGAACAATTTCCTGAATCTCTTCTAAAATGGCTTCTGGTGCATGTTCCAGATGCATTTTAGATTTTTTCCCAAACTCAATCATGCGTTTTAAAGTAGCAACTCTTACTCTGAAAAACTCGTCGAGGTTATTGGCGAATATCCCCAGGAAACGAATACGTTCCCTTAACGGAACTGTTTCATCGGCAGCCTCCTGCAACACCCGGTTGTTAAATGAAAGCCAGCTTATATCTCTAAAAATAATTTTCCTTTTGTGCAATGCAATTGAATTTGTAAAATAAATGTGGCGAAGCTAAGGTCTTGCTATTAAACAAGAACGTTTGGCATATTAAATTTGTGTAAAATCTGCTAACTATTTACTGCTGGCTTTCATTTTTTCAATAATAGATGTTGTGGAAAAGCCTTCCAGTATTGGCACTCGTTTTACTTCACCGCCGTTTGCCATTACTTCTTTGGCACCAACAATTTGTTCCATGGTATAATCGCCACCTTTAACCAGTACATCGGGTAAAATGGATGCTATTAAATTCAACGGCGTATCTTCTTCAAATAAAATAACCGCATCCACCATCACCAACGATGCCAGCAGCAAGGTTCTGGAACCTTCATTGTAAACCGGGCGGCTTTCTCCTTTTAATCGTTTTACCGAAGCATCGGAATTTACAGCAACAATTAATACATGTCCATACAAGGCAGCTTCGCCAAGCGATGCAATATGCCCTTCGTGCAGGATATCGAAAACACCGTTGGTGAAAACAATCTTTTTATTGAGTAAACGCCAACGATTAAGCTGATGCTGCAGTTCGTTGAGTGTATAAATTTTGTTAGGTATGTTGCTGACTGATTTCATTACTGTTTTTGTTAAGGTACGGAATTAATAAAAGACTGGCCAGGCCAACGATAACGATAATGCCTGTGGAAACGCCCCAAATGAGCCATCCAAAGGAATAACCGAGTGGTTCGGAGATGCCGTAAATAACCAATGTTTCCATTAC
>JBKJPN010000051.1:0-5897 GCA_046595125.1 Ferruginibacter sp. | reverse complement strand
AAGAGATAACCCTACAACAGGTGTAAGATTAAGTATGAGTCAGTGGTATCCAAAAATGTGTGAGTACGATTACGAAGGCTGGCATCCTACACCTTATGTTGCCCGTGAGTTTTACGGGGTATGGGGCGATTTTGATGTTACCATCAATATTGATAAAACATACAAGATAGGCGGAACAGGCGTTTTGATGAATGCCAGTGAAATTGGTTGGGGATACGATGCACCGGGCACGGAGTTAAAGCCCATCAATAAAGCAAAACGGAGCTGGCATTTTATTGGTGAAAATATTCATGACTTTGTTTGGTGCGCTGATCCTGAGTACAAACACCTTAGTTATAGAATGCCGAACGGAGGTCCGGTTTTACATGCTATTTACAATTATAAGGAGAATGATGCAAAGAACGACTCTGCCTGGGCCACTGTGCTTACTGCAGCTTCAACTGCGTTACCATTTATTGAAAAGAACTTTGGAAAATATCCTTATCCACAATATTCATTTATACAAGGCGGCGATGGAGGAATGGAATATCCGATGGCAACTTTGCTGGTGGGATCTGGCATTGGTACTGTTTTTCATGAGTGGATGCATAGTTGGTACCAGATGATGCTGGGCACCAACGAAAGTATGTATGCATGGATGGATGAAGGTTTTACGAGTTATGCTGAGGATCTGGTTTCGAAATTTTATAATAAAAAATCATCGTTACAGGGATTGAGAGAAGCTTTGCAAAGAAGTCCTAATAATAGAAATTTGGCAGCGATGATTGATATGGTTCCAGAGGATCACAGCTCTGCTTATGCCGGATATTTTAACCTGGCCAAAAGTAATTATGAAGAGCCTATGACAACACATAGCGATCATTATGAATCAAACTACGGCTACAGTACCGCTGCTTACTCCAAAGGCGAAGTGTTTATGGAACAGCTTGGTTATATTGTTGGGGCCGATGTTAGAGATAAAATTTTGTTGGAATATTATAGACAATGGCGTTTTAAACATCCCAATGCGATAGATTTTATAAGAGTGGCTGAACAGTTGAGTGGCATTCAGTTAGATTGGTATAAAGAGTACTGGGTAAACACAACTAAAACCATTGATTATAAAATTGACAGTTTGTGGGAAGAGGGGGGCGTTACAAAAATCCGGATAAAGCGGGTTGGATATATGCCTATGCCAATCGACCTGCAAATTTCTTATAACGACGGAAACACAGAAATGTTTTATGTGCCGCTTAATTTAATGTTTGGTAACAAACTAAACGAAAAGCCTGCGCAAAAAAGAGAAATACTGGAAGAGTGGAAATGGACACATCCAACTTATATAATTGAAACTAAAAGAAAACTTACCGATATCAAAGTTGTGGAAATTGATCCATCGAAACGTATGGCCGATGTTGACCGGAAAAATAATACGTTGGAATTAAATTGGTAATGGGCTTTTCTTACAGCAAATAAATTATGGAACTGAATATCCGACGGGTAACTGCCGATGATGCAGTTGTTTTAACTGCAATAGCCCGCCAAACTTTTTATGATACTTTTACGGGAACCTGTACCGAGGAGGATATGCAGGGCTTTTTAGATAAGTATTACAATCCGATACAGCTGGGTGCTGAACTTAACAATCCTGAAACATTCTGTTATTTTGCTGAGACAGCCGGTAAGCCCATAGCCTATTTGCATTTTATGGAAGATTATCAACATTTTTCAATGATGAAAAAATGGAAAGCGTTAGAACTGAAACGCATTTACGTACTTAAAGAATTTCATGGCCAAGGTATTGCACAAAAACTAATGGATTATATTTTACAATTTGCTGCAGATAGAAAGTACGAAGTGGTTTGGCTGGGGGTGTGGGAGCATAACCTGCGGGCGCAGAGATTTTATGAAAAATACGGGTTCGAAAATTCGGGTCATACCCATGATTTTCCCATCGGCAACACTCCCCAAACAGATGTATGGTTGTGGAAGTTTTTATAAAAAAAAACCGCCTGATTTCTCTGAGGGGGATGTTTTCCTTGCTTGATTATCGGCATTACCTGCCAAAATATTTATTTACAGCTTCAATGCGGTTGGTTACGTGCAGTTTCTCATAAATATGATATACATGTTTACGTACTGTTTCTGAACTGATTGAAAGCTTGTCGGATATTTCCTTGTATAAAATACCTGTAGAAAGCATCTCAAGTATTTCATTTTCTCTTTTTGATAAAACATCAAAAGAGTTTCTGCCGGGGGTGGTTATAGAATTGGATTGAAAGGCAGCAACCACTTTACTAGCAATCTGACTGCTCATCGGAGCACCGCCTTCAATCAATTCCTTAATGCCATCTAAAAGTTTGTCTGGCGATGTTTTTTTAAGAATATAACCGCTGGCACCGGCTCGCAAGGCTTCAAAAATTTTTTCGTCCTCTTCATAAATGGTACACATCATAAATAAAATCTGCGGATTAGATTCCTTCAGTTCTCTTACAACTTCAATACCATTGATACCGTCGCCCAAACCTATATCCATTAAAACCACTTTCGGATTAAATATCGGTAATTGTATCAACGCATCTTCACCATTAACACATGATCCCGCAAGATTGTATATGCCAGATGTATCAATAATCTGCTCCAGCGCATGCCGGATGTCGTGATTATCTTCTACAATTGCTACTGAATGATTCATAGTTTCACAAAATTCAACAAAAAATAAGTAGGAAACAATACCACAAAGTGGTAGTTTTTTAGCTTTTAGGTATGTAAATCAGGTATTTTTCTTTGAAAAAAGGTTCTGTGAAGATTTTCTCAACTTCCCAAACCATGGGTTTGCAGTTGCTTTCAAATATTTCAGTAGTTAAATCGCCGCCTTTCAGACAAATAAGTCCATTGGGGATTCCTTTTTCGGCCATTTTAGTTTTTTGAATGAGCGGCTTGGTCCAATGCCACAAATCTTTCAAGGGTGCAACAGCTCGGGAAACTACCACATCAAATTTTCGATTCTTAATTTCTTCGGCACGGGCATGTTGGGTAGTTATATTTTTTAAGCCAATGGCTGTCGCAACTTCGGCAACCACTTTTAATTTTTTGTTGATACTATCAACCATATGGAAATTGGCTTCGGGAAATAATATAGCTAAGGGAATGCCGGGGAATCCTCCGCCACAGCCCAGATCCATTACTTGCATGTCTTTTTTAAATTCGAACCGAGCTGCAATCGCCAATGAGTGCAATACATGGTGCTCATAAAAATTATCCATATCCTTTCGGGATATTACATTAATCTTCGAATTCCAGTCTGCATACAAATCCTTTAACGCAGCAAATTGTTGGGTTTGATGCGCAGTAAAATCACTAAAATATTTTTCTATTATTTCCATTACAATTCAATAAATACCCGTTCTTCTGCTTCATCTTGTCCATGTCCCTCTCCCTTTAGGGGAGAGGATAGGTGAGGGGCTTTACTTCCACCCCTTTCTCGGCCTTTTGAATATGGCTGCTGCAAATATCAGGTAATAAAAAAACATCCATATATCAATAAATAAAAACCAAGGATACATGGACTGCTCATTTAGTTTTTTCATACAGGGATACAAAACGATTGCCTGTACCAAAAAACGAGTACCAAAAACTATCAGCGCCAGCTGCCAGTTAAAGAATATAAGTGAAACTGCTAGCAACGGGTAGAATAAAAAATGTGAAAACGTATACAAGCCCAGTAAAAACTTATGTACCGACTTGTAATATTTTCCGGTACTGTAGTGGCGGTTTTTTTGCCGTATCCAGCCTGCCCAAGTTTTAGGCGGCTCACTTAAAGTAAATGCTTCTTTATCAATATTAATTCGGGTATTTTTTTTTGTGGCCGCCATATTAATAAACAAATCATCATCGCCACTCGGTATATTATTATGTGCCGAAAAACCTTTGTGTCTGTAAAAAATTGCTTTTTTATAACTGAGGTTGCGGCCCACACCCATGTAGGGTTTGCCCGCCAATGCATAAGAAAAATATTGCAATGCAGTATGAAATGTTTCCCAGCGAACAATCTTATTTAGTAGCCCCAATTTTTTATGATAGGCACCATAACCTAATACTATTTCGGTATTGTCGTCAAAAGTTTCTTGCATTTTCTCAATCCAGAATTCGCTGGCGGGTACGCAGTCAGCATCTGTCAACAAAACAATTTCATGCTTGGCGGTTTTAATGCCGATGCTTAATGGGAATTTTTTACCAGGAATGAGTTTTGCTTCCTGTTTTAATAGCACCACCTGCAATTGCTTGTAAGTTTTCTGGTATTCTTCCAGCAGGTATTTACTATCGTCGAAAGAGTTATCATCAACTACAATTACTTCATGCGTAGTACGATATTGCTGTACCAACGAACCCGGCAGATTTTTCGCTAAATTTGCGGCCTCATCACGGGCGCAAATAATTACTGATACCGGATGGGTTTGCGATGTGGTTCTGGGTTTGACTTTATAGGCAGCCAGTCTTGCAAAAAAGAACAGGTAGTAAAAAAGCTGTATAAGGGTTACCAGACAAAATGTATAAAACACAATTTGCCAAATCTGGGTAAAATTCATTTGGCAAAAATAGCAGTAAAAGGAATCAGTATATTAAAATCTTAATAAAGAACAGGCGTTTATTTTATGGCAGCATTACAATTTGATTTACAATTTACCGATACGGCCACAAAAGCCCGTGCAGGAAAGATAACCACCGACCACGGTGAAATTTTAACGCCCATTTTTATGCCGGTGGGCACTGTAGGAAGCGTTAAAGCCGTAACGCAGCAACAATTGAAAACAGAGGTAAATGCTCAAATCATCTTAGGCAATACCTACCATTTATACCTGCGGCCTGGGCTGGAAGTGTTGGAGGAAGCTGGCGGCTTGCATAAATTCAATGGATGGGATAGGCCGATTTTAACTGATAGCGGCGGCTACCAGGTTTTTTCATTGGCCAACAATCGTAAACTTACAGAAGAAGGGGCTTTATTTCAAAGTCATATTGATGGGAGTAAACACTTGTTTACGCCCGAAAAAATTATGGACATACAACGGGTAATAGGTGGCGATATTATTATGGCATTTGATGAGTGCCCACCGTATCCCAGCGATTATGATTACGCAAAAAAAAGTATGAACCTTACGCATCGTTGGCTCGATCATTGTTTTGAAAGATTTGACAGTACACCCGATAAATATGGATACACACAAAATTTATTTCCAATTGTACAAGGAAGCACATACAAAGATTTACGTACCGCATCGGCAGAATTTGTTGCTTCAAAAAACGCAACCGGCAATGCCATTGGCGGTCTTAGTGTTGGCGAGCCTATGGAGATGATGTATGAATATACTGAGCTTTGCTGCGACATTTTACCCGTACAAAAACCTCGTTATTTAATGGGGGTAGGTACGCCATGGAATATTCTGGAAGGTATAGCACGGGGTGTTGATATGTTTGACTGTGTGATGCCAACCCGTAACGGCCGCAACGCCATGCTTTTTACCAGCAAGGGGGTAATTAATATTGATAATAAAAAATGGGAGAAAGATTTTACTGTGCTTGACGATGGTATTGACTGCGAAATGAGCAATTACTACAGCAAATCTTACCTGCGCCATTTGATGAAATCGAAAGAGTATTTAGGGCTTACTATTGCCAGCGTGCACAACCTTGCTTTTTATATGTGGCTAGTGGCCGAGGCTCGTAAACATATTTTAGCTGGCGATTTTAACAGCTGGAAGGAGGAGATGGTGTTAACGCTGCAGACCAAACTTTAAATTGTTTGCAAATACTTAACAAACGAGGGCATTAGCGGCACAATAATTGAAAAAACAGCTTTGTGCTTTTATAATTATCTTTAAAACCTAAATAAACCCGTTTGCAATGAAGCAGAAATTACT
>JBKJPN010000208.1:0-2594 GCA_046595125.1 Ferruginibacter sp. | reverse complement strand
ACAAAAAATAAAAAACTTTACTTACCAAATCGGATTAAGGTTAGAAAGTTCGAGTTACACTGGTAACGTAATCAGCAGTGCTGTTAAGTTCAAAAATGATTATCCTTTCAGTCTTTTCCCTAGTTTATTTATGACTTATAAACTGAACGATAAATCTGATTTGCAGGTGAATTATTCCCGTAAAATTAATCGGCCTAATTTCTTCCAGTTAATTCCTAACTATGATATTTCTGACCCATTAAATTTATCAATCGGAAACCCCAACCTGATTCCAGAGTTTACTAACCTGGCCGAAATTTCATATCAAAATCAGTTAAGTAAGAAAACAAGTTTCTTAGCAACAGCTTATTTGCGTAACACCAATAACCTCATTACCAATTATCAATACTTTGATAAAAATCCTGACCCTAGCAAAAAGCCTGATTCGGTTTTGATTACATCCTTTGCAAATGCTAATCAGAGTTATAATATAGGCCTGGAATTGACCACTAAAACAAAGTTGACAAAATGGTGGGATTTTACAGCCAATGTTAATCTATATAACTCTACCTTAAAAGCAGGTGCCCTTGCAGGCGGCGTAAATAACGACCAGTTTAGCATGTTTGGCAAAATCAATAACTCATTTACCCTGCCAAAGAATTTTTCTATTCAGTTATCCGGCGATTACCAGGCCAAAACAATTATTCCGCCAAGCAGTGGTGGAGGAGGCATGGGTCGTATGTTTGGTGGTTCGCAAATTGGTTCGCAAGGATACATCAAACCCAACTATGGTGTTGATATAGCGATAAAGAAAGATTTTATGAAGAACAAAGCTGCATCGTTAACCTTATCAATGAATGATATTTTTCGTACAAAATTATATGCAACACATTCCGAGTCGCAGTATTTTGTACAGGATAATGAGCGCCGCAGAGATCCACAGGTACTACGTTTGAACTTCAACTACCGTTTCGGTAAAATGGACATTTCATTATTTAAAAAGAAAAGTATGAAAGGCGAAATGGACAGTATGCAGAACGCACAATCAGGCATGGGCCAATAACATAACTTAATCAACTTTACAAAAGCCACTGTAACCGGTGGCTTTTTTTATTGCCATTGCTAGCACATTATCAAGCATAACCAGCATTATTTAATTTTTTTAGCATTATTTTGCCGAAGCAAAAACTAATTAATGAAGAATATAAATTTCAAGCAGATTCTGCCGCATGTAGCAGCCATCGTAATTTTTTTATTACTATCCATTTTTCTAAATAAACCTGCCTTACAAGGCAAAGTTGTGCAACAAAGCGATGTGGTACAATGGAAGGCTATGGCCCAGCAGTCTTTTGAATTTAAAGAAAAGCATGGCTATTTTCCAAAATGGACCAACAGTATGATGAGTGGCATGCCGGCTTACCAGATTGCACTGGGGCCTAAACATCCTATGAATTTCAACCTGTATCAGGTTCAAAGCATACTCACTCTAGGTTTTCCTTTGCCAATATTTTATCTTTTCATTGCTGCCTTGTGTTTTTATATTCTATGTCTGGTCATGGGTATTAATCCTTGGATAAGTATTTTAGGAGGTATCGCTTATGCCTATTGCTCCTACAACCCAGTTTTACTTGCCGGTGGCCACGACTCTAAGTTATTGTCGATGGCATACGCTCCGGCAGTCTTGGCAGGGTTACAATTGCTGTTTAAGCAAAAATACTGGGTAGGTAGCGCTGTGCTGTTAACCTCGGGTATACTTTTATTAAGTCAGCATCACCAGCAAATTGTATACTACACATTACTCATAGTCGTTTTTATGACCGTTCCATTTGTCATTAAAACCATCAGAGAAAAAAATATAAAACACCTGATTATTTCAGGCCTAATTAGTATTGGTCTTGCGGTAGTTATTTTGGGGTCGATGGCACTAACTTACTGGCCGGCTTATGAATTTACAAAAGAAACCATGCGTGGTGGCCGCAGCGAGTTAACACAAAAGGATACAAAGAACGAAACTAAAGGCGGTCTTGATAAAGATTATGCATTTCAATGGAGCCAGGGCAAAGCCGAAACTATGACACTGCTTGTACCAAATGCTTTTGGAGGAAGCAGTGTAGAAGGGCTGGGAGAAAACTCAAAAGCGATAGAAGTGCTTCAGGAAAACGCTCAAAAACTACCCCAAGGCTTCGCTCAACAAATAGCACAATCATCGGCTATGTATTGGGGCGAATTGTTAAGTACACAGGGTGCAGTTTATTTTGGTGCCATCATTTGCCTGCTTTTTCTTTTTGGTGCATTTTTATCTAAGAGCGAACATAAATGGTGGCTTATTGCAATAACACTTTTTGGCATTGTGTTATCCTGGGGTAAAAATTTTGAAGCCGTAAATTATTTCCTGTTTGACTATTTGCCTTTTTACAAAAAATTTAGAGCACCCTCCATGGCACTGGTAATTCCACAACTTACTGCTGCCTTGCTTGCTGTAATTTTCTTGCAGGAATTTTTCGTAAAAACAGCAAAGGAAAAACTGCCTGCACTTTTTAAAAAATGTTTGTACATTACTGGGGGCACAGCAGTTTTTCCTTTGCTGTTTTTACGAAAAATTCCTGCAAGAAAAT
>JBKJPN010000206.1:0-6027 GCA_046595125.1 Ferruginibacter sp. | reverse complement strand
AAAAAAATCTAGCTCACTGTTTCTGTAAACCGTAACCCGGCTTTTTCCAACTCAGCCAACACCGGCTCGTAAATTTCCTTTACTGTAGGGATGTGCAGCCCTTTCAACTTAATGGTTTCATTTAAAATACATTTAGCGGCAATGCCCAGCGGCAGTCCAACCGTTTTAGCCATGGCAGTTCGCAGACTGTCTTCGCCTTTTACGATAAGACAGCTTTTAAGTTGATGTTCTTTTCCTTCAACTAAATATTCAAACTCATGCAGCATCACAATCATGTCTTTATCTGCTGGTTGCATTTTTAGTTTTGTTTCTACCAGCGATTGTAAAATATCTGCCGATGATTTTGCAGCAGCAGGAACAGGGGAGTCATCAAACAAACCCAAGTAATGCAACATGAATTTATTCTCATCAGTAACAAACGGCAATACCGGCGCCGACCATTTAGCGAACGTTAATCCATCTGTATTTACCACATCAACATCATTCGTTAACCCCGCATGCACAACCGCATTCCATCCTTTAAAAAAATCAACATGGCGTAGGGTAGTGCGTAAAAAAGTTGCGGTATCAGGTAGTTTGTACGTTGGAATATAACCCAGTGAATCCCTGTTGGGATAGTAAGCCAAAGCTTCCAATCCATCGGCTGCAATTTCATTACTGCAATCAAACAAATCTTTATAAGCAATCGTCTTTGTTTCGTTATTAAGTTTGTACACCGCACCCGATTGCCCCGCCATTACAATATTGCGGGGGTTCCAGCTTATTTTATAATGCCAGGGATTATCATCGCTCTCTGGTGCTACTAATCCGCCGCAATGGCTTTTAAAAGAAGTGATGTTGCCACCCTTTGCCTTAATGTCGTTGATGATTTGCATGGCGCTCATATGATCAATGCCCGGGTCTAATCCCATTTCACAAATAAAGAGCAGCTTGCGGTTGCTGATTTCCTCTTTCAGGCTTTTCATTTTATCATCTAAATAAGAAGCTGTTAGTAAATGCTTGCGATACTCCACACAATCCTTAGCCACCAAAAAGTGCAGGGCAGGGGGCATCATCGAAATAACCACATGCGCTCGGTTAATGAGTTTGCCGCGTTGGTCTTCGTTGGTTACATCTAACTGAACCGCTTCGGCATATTTAGAGCCCTTTGTTTTTAAAAGAATCTGTTCCTTATCCGTATCTCCAATAATAAATTTCCATTTATTGATTTCTGCTTCGGCAATTAAATAATCTATTAAAACCGTGGCCGATTTTCCGGCGCCTATTAGTACAATCGTTTTCAAATTAATTTCGTTTTGCCGCAATTTAACTTAAACAGGGAGATTAGGAAAGGAAGTCTTTATCATAAGTTGAAAAACAACAATTATCGTAGCGAAAATTGAACCACTAAGACACGAAGACACGAAGGAAAAACTGCGTTTTTCAGCCCTTTGTGCCTTCGTGTCTTCGTGGTTCAAAAAACCTTATAAATCTTCTCCACAATTCCTCAAAAAATGTGTGAAAATAACCCCCAAAAACACCCTTTTTTATGCGGAATAACCACCTAAAATCGGTACTTTCGCACACTAGAAAAAATTATGGCAAACAACGACAATTTAAACGAAGAAAATCAGCTGCCCGAAGGCGAAGATTATAACCACCGCGGCCGCATTATTCCGGTAAATATTGAGGAGCAAATGAAGTCTTCTTACATCGATTACTCCATGAGTGTAATTGTTGGAAGAGCTTTACCCGATGTACGTGACGGACTTAAACCCGTTCACCGCCGGGTGCTTTTTGGCATGAGTGAGCTGGGCAATAACAGCAACAAACCTTATAAGAAATCGGCCCGTATTGTGGGTGAGGTAATGGGTAAGTATCACCCCCATGGTGATAGTGCCATTTACCAAACCATTGTGCGCATGGCGCAAGACTGGGCCATGCGGTACAAACTGGTTGATGGACAAGGTAACTTTGGTAGCGAGGATGGAGATCCGGCGGCTGCCATGCGTTATACAGAAATACGTATGATGAAGTTTGCCGAAGCCATGTTGGAAGACATTGAAAAAGACACGGTTGACCTTCAGTTTAACTTTGATGATTCCTTGCAGGAGCCATCGGTATTACCAACCCGTATTCCGCAGTTACTAGTTAACGGTAGCAGTGGTATTGCCGTGGGTATGGCCACCAATATGATGCCGCATAACCTGAGCGAAGTAATTGACGGTTGTGTTGCCTTTATCGACAACAGAGATATTACTGCCGAAGAGCTTATTCAGTATGTAAAAGGACCCGATTTTCCCACAGGAGGCGTTATATATGGCTTTGAGGGCGTAAAAGAAGGCTTATTAACCGGCCGTGGCAGGGTTGTACTGCGTGGAAAAGTTGATATTGAAGTAGGCAAAAACGGCCGTGAGAAAATCATCATTACCCAGGTGCCTTACCAGGTAAACCGTGATAATCTGACCGCCAAAATTGGCGACCTCATCAATGATAAAGCCATTGAAGGCATCAGCGATGTAAATAATGAGAGTAATAACAAGGAAGGCACCCGTGTGGTGGTGGAGCTGAAAAAAGACGCTGTTGCACAGGATGTAATCAATCATCTATACAAACAAACCGAACTGCAAACCAGCTACGGTATAAACAACGTGGCGTTGGTGCGTGGCAGGCCAAGGATATTGAATCTGAAAGATTTAATTCAGGAATTTGTATTGTTCCGTCATGAAGTTGTGGTACGCCGCACCCAATACGAATTACGCAAAGCTGAGGAGCGTGCCCATATATTAGAAGGATATATCATCGCCCTGGACAACCTAGATGCGGTAATAAAACTCATACGTGAGTCATCAACCCCAAATATTGCACAAGAAGGGCTTATGACCAGCTTTGGCATGAGCGAAATACAGGCAAAAGCCGTACTGGAACTGCGTTTACAGCGCCTTACCGGTATGGAGATTGATAAAATACGTGCCGAGCATGCCGAAATCATGAAATTGATTGAGCATTTAAAGCTGATTTTGGATAACGAAGACATGCGCTATGATATCATCAAAACCGAACTGGCCGAGGTAAAAGCCAAATTTGGCGACGAGCGTAAGTCGGAGATTGTGTATGTAGGCGACGAAATTAACATGCTCGATTTAATTGAGGATGAAGATGTTGTGGTAACTATCTCACATTTAGGATACATTAAGCGTACCACTGCCGATGACTATCGTCAGCAGCGCCGTGGCGGCCGTGGGGCCAAGGGCAGCAGCACCCGTAACGAGGATTATATAGAGCACCTGTTTGTGGCAAGTACCCACGCCAGTTTGCTGTTCTTTACCGAGATGGGCCGTTGTTTCTGGCTAAAAGTGTACGAAGTACCCGAGGGCGACAAAACCAGCAAGGGACGTGCGCTACAGAATATGATTCAAATTCCGCCGGAAGACAAAGTGAGAGCGATTATCGACGTAAAAGACTTTACCGACGAGGAATTCATCAACAATCACTACATATTATTATGTACCAAGCAGGGTATCATCAATAAATCGAGGTTAAAAGACTTTAGCCGTCCACGCCAAAACGGTATTAACGCCATTAACATTAACGAGGGCGACCAACTGATAGAAGCCAAGCTAACCGATGGCAACTGCGAAATTATGATGGCCATTAAGAGTGGCCGTGCCATTCGTTTCCCCGAGGAAAAAGTAAGAGCAACCGGTCGTGGTGGTATAGGTGTACGAGGTATTGATGTGGACGAAACCAAAGACGAAGTGGTAGGCATGATTTGCGTAAACAGAGACGATAAGGAAAGCACCGTACTGGTGGTAAGCGCCAACGGCTACGGTAAACGTACCTTCCTGGACGATCCCGAAACCGGCGAAAACAACTACCGAATAACCAACCGTGGCGGCAAAGGTGTAAAAACCATTAATGTAACCGCCAAAACGGGCAGCCTGGTAGGTTTACTGGCCGTAACCGAAGCACACGATTTAATGATTACCTGCGTAAGTGGCGTAACCATTCGTATGCCGGTGTCGCAAATAAGCGAACAAGGCCGTGCTACGCAAGGTGTTAAACTAATAAAGGTTGATGCAGGCGATGAAATAGCTGCCATTTCTAAACTGGATGAAAAAGAAGTAGAAGAAGAAATTTTGTTGGATGAAGCAGGAAATGTAATAGTTGCCGAAGCTACGGATGAAACGGCTACCGATGCCGCCGACGAAGCAACAGATGAGCCAGCAGAACCAACCGAGCCAGCCGAGAGTTAATCAACCGCCGCTATTTACTTATATAGTGTACAAACTGACAGTTTTAAAAAGCTGTCAGTTTTTTTATGGGGTAGTACCTATACAAACCGAACCGTAAATGCAATGATAACGCGATGGTTTCTTTATTGTAACCGGGGGACAGATAGCTACTTTGAGAAATATCCTATTTAACATAATGTTAATTATAAGCAAATCGAAGAATAATGAAACACAGGCCAGTATTGGCTTTATTGAATTAGACGATACATAACCCAATGCAAAAACAAACAGCAGCCCCCTGGCTGCTGTTTAATAATATAGCGTACAACACAAACGGATTTACGCAGGAGATTAAGATTTTGGTTTGGCTTTTTTTGCCGGCGGTGTATCATCAATTTCAAAACCCCAGTCGGCCATAGTTTTTGGATTTTTTGAGTAACGACCCTTCAGCAAATTTTTGCTGCTAATTAAAGCCAGCTTTACAATTTCGCCGCTAGCATCACGCTTGCGGTATATTTTTTCGGCTTCCTTGGCAAGTGCTTCGGCCTGTTCGTGCAGTGCAAGCGCCGGCGCTATCATGGGGCCGCTAACAGCCCAATCGCCTTCGTCAAGCTCGTTTAATAATGACCGGGCACCATCGGCCAGGTGCTTGTCGTACACCTTTTTTGCAAGATCCATTGTTTCTTTAAAGTTGGACGATACTACGACACGTCCTTTGGTTAACTTAGCCATAGAATTAAAGTTTAAATGATGAATAATGGTACGATATATTATACCGCTAATATATATTGCGTAGCAGATATTTCAAAGCGAAAAGCCAAATATATTTTTATTTTGGCTATATTTTTTTGCTTATATGCGAAACAGGAGGTTTTCCATCCTACAGATGTGAATTTGTAAATAAAATAGGCCGTTTACCACCATAAACTTGTGGAATATGATGCCAAAACCATCGAATTTGATACCAAAATGGTAGAATATTGCGCTAAAAACATAGTTTTTTGCATAAAAATACCCTCCTTCTGCATCAGAATCGTAGAATTTGGCACCAAAATCGGCATATTTTGCGTCAAATTTGTAGTATTTGCTAACAAAGGCTGGCATTTGTTGTACAAGGCGATGATTTTCGTGGCTTTTTTTGCAATTTATCTAACCCAAAAACTGCCAGACCCCAATAATAACCTTCCAACAGCGGCGTTACGCTACTACCCTCTCCTAATTCCGCCGTTCCGCCGTTGTTGGTGTTCGTGCCGATGGTAAAGCAGCGTTGGCAAGCACCAACAACCAGCAGAGAGGTGCCAGCATAACAAAGCTTCAACTTTGCCGCCCCACAAGCCTGCTGCCTGCTCCGGTGGTTTTAAGAAACAAACAATTGAAATACGCAAGAAAAATATTTTGTATTGCTGATATAACAATTATGTATAAATTTATAAATGAAACTTGTATAGACGTTTGCTAATTGAGTTGCGCCTATTTACGAGTTGCCTGCAAGCCAGCCGCAGGCGCATAACCAAGCTTCCGTTTTTAATTATATTTTCGGTTTTTATTCATGTCGTTTATCAATGTGCATTTGTTCAACCATCAGCTTTTTTGGTTCTTTTAAATTCTAAGTTCCATTTTGTGGCCAGCAGTTAACATTGGGTTTTATGCAAGGCTGGCAGGACGTTGTCCTGCCCCAGCTTCATAACTTTGCTGGGCATTTGTTCGGGGCTGGACGAGCTACTCTCAACTTTTATTTGTTACCTTCAACTTTAGTAATTATGCCGGTCTTCAGTTGCTGGGCTAGACGTTAAAACGTCCAGCCCAGCATAAA